>NZ_PQDH01000063.1 GCF_002964605.1 Vallitalea okinawensis | reverse complement strand
TCATTACACAAAAGTGAGAGTTTCCTATACATATTCTACAAGTTATTTTAGTCTTAAAAAAGTGGATTCGCAAAACATACTTAACAGAAATCGCAATTATCATAAATTACTATAATTTTATGATAATCTATCTTCTCCCGTATAAATAACCCTCTATAAATCACCGCCAATGATACACTCATTGAGTTAAAAATGTGATTAAATTTCTTATAACGTTTCGTGTTAACGACGTTTCTCAGCCTTAGAAGAAGGTGCTCATGTCCTGACAAGGGCTAATGTGCCGACTGTCGCGACGCGCTTAGGTTGAGAAATGTGTGGAGGGCACTTACCCAAGAGGAATACCTCGCCCGTAACGAATGTGAACACATTGTTATACGCAGTTCTCACGGACATCAAATGCCGTGACCTTTTCATTGAATCTACATCCAAATAACTTATACACACACAGATGTAATTTCAATATATATGTATAAAACTATTGCATCCAAATAGCTGCTACTGCAAAACCAACCACTTTAATCCCAAAAGATA
>NZ_PQDH01000062.1 GCF_002964605.1 Vallitalea okinawensis | reverse complement strand
GACTGGGGTGAAGTCGTAACAAGGTAGCCGTATCGGAAGGTGCGGCTGGATCACCTCCTTTCTAAGGAATTTAAATGGTTATGTGTTATACTGTTCAGTTTTTAAGAAATACTCTTGACAAACTGAAAATGCTATGATAATATAGCTAAGCGTTTCTTTAATGGAGCGCATTTGTACATTGAAAATTGCACATTGAGTTTAATATTTAAATCAGGATTTAAATATTAACGACATCATATATCCAAAAAACTTAACGTTATTTATAACGTAACAGCGTTACTTAGTAACGCACAAGGTAAACAAGGTTATTTTATAACTTCTTCATTTAATGATTAGATGTTATAACAATAACGCAAATAACTCAGCTACTATTCTTGAAATAAAGTTGATGTAAGTAAAGGTCATTGTGACGAATCGTAACATAAGTCGAATCGTGACATGCGCATAAAGCTAACGCTTGATGCTTCTGACCTAATCTTCTAAAGCTATGCTTTGTAAGGTTAACTACGTTAACTCAAATCATCTGTAAGATGATTTATTAGGTCAAGATAATAAGAGCGTAGGGTGGATGC
>NZ_PQDH01000061.1 GCF_002964605.1 Vallitalea okinawensis | reverse complement strand
TAGGTCAAGACCTCGACCTATTAGTACTGGTCAGCTGAACGTATTGCTACGCTTACACCTCCAGCCTATCTACCTCGTAGTCTTCGAGGGGTCTTACTCACTTACGTGATGGGATATCTTATCTTGAGGGGGGCTTCACGCTTAGATGCCTTCAGCGTTTATCCCTTCCGAACTTGGCTACTCTGCTATGCACTTGGTAGTACAACAGATGCACCAGCGGTTCGTCCATCCCGGTCCTCTCGTACTAAGGACAGCTCCTCTCAAATATCCTGCGCCCACGACGGATAGGGACCGAACTGTCTCACGACGTTCTGAACCCAGCTCGCGTACCGCTTTAATGGGCGAACAGCCCAACCCTTGGGACCGACTACAGCCCCAGGATGCGATGAGCCGACATCGAGGTGCCAAACCACTCCGTCGATGTGAACTCTTGGGAGTGATAAGCCTGTTATCCCCGGGGTAGCTTTTATCCGTTGAGCGATGGCAATCCCACTTTCATACCACCGGATCACTAAGTCCTACTTTCGTACCTGCTCCACCCGTCGGTGTCACAGTCAAGCAACCTTTTGCCTTTGCACTCTGCGAATGGTT
>NZ_PQDH01000060.1 GCF_002964605.1 Vallitalea okinawensis | reverse complement strand
GTTAGGCAACATGCTTTACTAAATATAAAAAACAACTTAAGTTTATAGAGGGAGATCTAATATATGAATGTATTTGACACATTAATAAAACAATCAAAAGATCCTGAAGGTTTCATAGGAAAAGCAATGATACACATTATGAATATTGCACATAAAGAAAGAACAAGATGGGCACTTAATAAGCTGGAAATTGGAAAGGATTCAATTGTCTTGGATGTTGGCTGTGGCGGTGGAAACACTATAAAGATAATATCAAAGGTAGCAACAGAAGGAAAAGTATGTGGGATAGATTATTCAAAAGAATCAGTTGAAACAACAAGAAAAAAGAATAACAAGGCAGTAGAAAAAGGTCTTGTAGAAGTTGTTAGAGCAAGCGTATCAAACATTCCATATTCAGAAGAGACATTTCACGTTGTAACTGCTGTCCAAACACATTTTTATTGGCCAGATTTAAAGAATGATATTAAAGAAGTTTATAGAATAGTTAAGAAAAACGGTATATTTATGATTTCATCAGAATTATATAAGATAAAGTACCATATGAAACATTATAAGACAAATGAAGAACATAAGGGATTGTTTAAAGAAGCTGGATTTGATAATATAAGGATTTTTGAAGATAAAGGATGGCTATGTATCGTTGGAACGAAGCCAATGTAGTGATAATTTCCGTAAATCACGACGCCTAACAAAATATTTCCGTTCGCTACGCACATCCCTTCACCTGGTGCAAGCACCACCAAGAAGAAGGGCTCTGAGGGACCGGGTCAGGGACGTCGGAAATACGAGACGTTA
>NZ_PQDH01000059.1 GCF_002964605.1 Vallitalea okinawensis | reverse complement strand
GACATTAACATGGTTGTCCATGCATTTTCACCTGTCATGAAGGAGATAGGCGTTACACCTGATGCTTTGATTTGTTCACAAGCTGCTATAAAGGCATCCCAATCAGCTGGTACTTCATTAACACCTGCATTGGTAAAGATCTCTTTGTTATAGAACATGTACGCATATTTCACATAAGCATATGGAAGTGAAGGAATAGCACCATCTTCTCTGGTGTTAAAAGCTAAAGAGTCTTCCATCATCACTGCTTTGAACTCTGGATCTGCTTCAATATAAGGAGCAAGGTCTAACCAAGCGTTGTTATCCATTAATGTCTTTGTCCACTCTGGATCGGAGTTGTTTGTTTCAAAAAGTGCTGGTAATTTACCACTTTGATAGAGTAACTTGATTTTATCGTTGTATTGCTCACCTGGAATTTCTTCTAATTCAATGCGGTATGTACCTTTGAATTTCTCATTAAATCTTTCTACTTGTGCGCCAAAAGTAACACCTTCGCCACTAGGGCCTGTTCTGTAGTGAGGAAACTTAATTAATACTTCTTCAGCTTCAGCAGTTTCTTTCACTTCTTTATTTTCTTTGGTTGTTGCTGGTGTTTTCGTATCTGTTTCATTTGTTTCTTTGCTACTACACCCTACACTTGCAAATGCTATAACAGCTACAAGTGTGAAAACTAAGATTTGTTTCATGATTTTCATAATAAACTCTCCCCTTTTTTATAATTGTTTTATCCATTCAACCGATTTAGAAAACCAATCGGCGCAATGACTGATGTTTTGATCCTCTTTAAATGATGTTACATCATTTGCCAAGGCAATACCATGAGGTCCTCTTTGATAGATCAATGACTCA
>NZ_PQDH01000058.1 GCF_002964605.1 Vallitalea okinawensis | reverse complement strand
TGGAGTTAGTCGAAAGGTTTTGGGAAAGCCTACCAAAGAAGGTGAAAGTCCTGTAGACGAAAACAAAGATGAACTAGCAGTATCCAGAGTACCACGGGACACGAGAAACCCTGTGGGAAGCTGGGGGGACCACCCCCCAAGGCTAAATACTCCCTGGTGACCGATAGCGAATAGTACAGTGATGGAACGGTGAAAAGAACCCCGGGAGGGGAGTGAAAAAGAACCTGAAACCCTATGTTTACAACCAGTCGAAGGACGTATATATATCAGTCCGACGGCGTACTTTTTGTAGAACGGTCCGGCGAGTTACTGTTGCTGGCAAGGTTAAGGCACAAAGTGCTGGAGCCGAAGGGAAACCAAGTCTTAATAGGGCGAATAAGTCAGTAGTAGTAGACCCGAAACCGGGTGACCTACCCATGTCCAGGTTGAAGCGGAAGTAAAATTCCGTGGAGGACCGAACCCACACGTGTTGAAAAACGTGGGGATGAGGTGTGGGTAGCGGAGAAATTCCAATCGAACCCGGAGATAGCTGGTTCTCCTCGAAATAGCTTTAGGGCTAGCCTTGATGGAGTCTAACGGAGGTAGAGCACTGAATTGTCTAGGGGGCACATCGCTTACCGAAACATATCAAACTCCGAATGCCGTATAGATGCTCATCAGGAGTCAGACTATGGGAGATAAGTTTCATTAGTCGAAAGGGAAAGAGCCCAGACCACCAGCTAAGGTCCCAAAGTACGTGTTAAGTGGGAAAGGATGTGAGATTTCGAAGACAACTAGGATGTTGGCTTAGAAGCAGCCATACATTCAAAGAGTGCGTAATAGCTCACTAGTCGAGAGGTCTTGCGCCGAAAATGTACCGGGGCTAAAACACGACACCGAAGCTGTGGATTGGT
>NZ_PQDH01000057.1 GCF_002964605.1 Vallitalea okinawensis | reverse complement strand
GGAACGAATGTGAACATGTTGTTAGGCGATGTAAAAACATGGCCACCTAGATTATTCTTTTCCTATATATTTCATAATATTAGCATCGTCTATATGAGTTATATCAAAATTACTAACTCTTGTTGTAATGATCGGAACTATACCAGGACCATGCCCAGGCTGGATGCTATCTCCATGAACTACGACTCCTATTGTTTTTGAACGATTGTAATAGCAGACTCCATATAAACAATCCAAATCCTCTATTAAAACTATATCACCTATCTTAAGATTTTGAATTCCATACTTATTTAGCTCTCTTCTGTCATCACTCATTATATCAAAATCACCTATACACGGATTATCACTACCTAAACCCGAACCAATTAAGTAGGAAGGTATTTTACAACAAACATTGACTTTAAGCTCACCTTTGTTATTAACTGATGCGATTCTTTCAAGGAGGATAGGGTCTATATTCATTACTCTTATATCATTTTGATGTGATATCTCTAATCCTTGCCCTATTGCTTTAATCTGTATTTTATCATCTATATTGAGCTCCATTTTAATATCTTTACTAAAATGAATCATTATATGATCAACTACACCATGTTTTCCTATAACGTGTCCAACTGAGCCTTTCATTTCACCAGTTAATACTTTGGCTTCGTTCCCAATACATGCAAGCATATTTAATGATTCATTTTCCTCTCTATTTTCATTACGAATTGAGATATCTGGTTCAACATGATCACCCTTAATTTCAAATACTTTATCACCTAAAGAAAAATTATATGTAATACCACCGAATGATGGTAGCATTTTAGGTTCTCCATTACTTGATACTCTATATCTTTTTCCTAAAGGACTATGTATTTTACCAACTACCGACTGCATTGGTAACTTGTTATCTACATTAATCATTCTAATACCTCCCAGTAAATGTAATGTTT
>NZ_PQDH01000056.1 GCF_002964605.1 Vallitalea okinawensis | reverse complement strand
TTGTTGGTATTATAAGTATATAACAACCAGTTAATTCTGGATTGATTTATAGCTTTTATTCTATAATAAAGCTATATTCTTAACTGGGTAAAAAACCTATGTTTTGTTGGTACTTTGATACCGTCGCTTAAAGTGTTTTAGCCTCGACTTTTCTTCAATCCCGTTTTAGCTGGTTGGGTTCTTAAACCCGTATTACTCGCCAACCTGTGATGGAGATTGGTCTCAGGCTCCAGTTTATTTCAAGGAGGTTTTAATCTATGAATAATCCTACACTATGTATTGATGTGGCCAAGAATAAAAGTGTTGCTCGTGCTTTTCTTCCTGGTAATCAATCCTTTTCTAAACCCTTTACTTTTAAGCACACTCTTACTGACATCAACCAAACATCTACTATCCTGGAACAACTTAAAACTAAAACGGGTACTATACCCGATATCGTACTGGAAGCTACAGGCTCTTATTCTAAACCACTTGTACGTTATTTTCATTCTTCGGGCTATCAAGTTGTTCAGCTTAATCCTTTGCAAACTGGAATACAAAAGCGACGTTCTCTTCGTAAAATTAAAACAGATCCTATTGATACTTCCCGTATTGCTAGTGTTTATTATCTTGAAGATTGCTCTTTTTATGAGCCCAGCAATGATAAATTTGATGCCTTGAGAAAGCTCTCAAGACATTACTATTCATTGAATGAATCTTATACAGAGGTACTACAAAAATACTTGAGTGTATTGGACCTGATTTTCCCTAATCTTAGAAGTGTATTTTATAGCCTTCATTCTAAAACAGTTCTCACTTTATTAGATACCTTTCCATCCATTACAGAAATCATCAGAGCTCCGAAGCAAGCTGTTATAGATATTTTGAGGCTTTCTACACGTTCTATGCAGTGGTGTGAAGATAAATATGTATTGTTGATAGCTGCTGCAAAAGAAGCTCTTTATGACGACTCGTCCCAACTTACACAATCTTATATTCTAAAAACGTACATAAGTCTTATACGTCATTTCAGT
>NZ_PQDH01000055.1 GCF_002964605.1 Vallitalea okinawensis | reverse complement strand
CTCCCCACCTGACATTGTCCCTCTACCGGATCACGGTAGTAGGTTAGAAATCCAACACTACAAGGGAGGTATCCCAACATTGACTCCACCAAAACTGGCGTCCTGGCTTCAAAGTCTCCCTCCTATCCTGTACATGTAATGCCGAATCCCAGTATCAAGCTAGAGTAAAGCTCCACGGGGTCTTTCCGTCCTGTCGCGGGTAACCGGCATCTTTACCGGTACTTCAATTTCACCGGGCGCGTTGTCGAGACAGTGCCCAAATCGTTACGCCTTTCGTGCGGGTCGGAACTTACCCGACAAGGAATTTCGCTACCTTAGGACCGTTATAGTTACGGCCGCCGTTTACTGGGGCTTAAGTTCTGAGCTTCGCATTGCTGCTAACCCTTCCCCTTAACCTTCCAGCACCGGGCAGGCGTCAGCCCCTATACTTCACCTTTCGGTTTTGCAGAGACCTGTGTTTTTGCTAAACAGTCGCTTGGGCCTATTCACTGCGGCCTACTTGCGTAGGCACCCCTTCTCCCGAAGTTACGGGGTCATTTTGCCGAGTTCCTTGACAACGCTTCTCCCGTCGGCCTTAGGATTCTCTCCTCATCCACCTGTGTCGGTTTACGGTACGGGCACGTATAAAACAATAGCGGCTTTTCTTGGCAGCTTGGATTCACGAACTTCCCTACTTTAATTCGGTCCTCATCACACTTCAGCCTTATGGATGACGGATTTGCCTATCATCCAGCCTTTGTGCTTGAACGGGTTTTTCCATTCCCCGATTTCGTTATCCTTCTGCGTCCCCACAGTTCTGTTTATACGCGGTACAGGAATTTCAACCTGTTGTCCATCGACTACGACTTTCGTCCTCGCCTTAGGTCCCGACTTACCCAGAGAAGATCAGCTTTACTCTGGAAACCTTAGATATTCGGCCGAGAAGATTCTCACTTCTCTCTCGCTACTCATTCCGGCATTCTCTCTTCTTAACAGTCCACTGCTCCTTACGGTACAGCTTCGTCCCAGTTAAGAATGCTCCTCTACCA
>NZ_PQDH01000054.1 GCF_002964605.1 Vallitalea okinawensis | reverse complement strand
AACGTTATCAGACATTACCCCATCATTTCAGAGCTAGTTTTGTGGGTCTAATTAATATAGGCAGTCTATAGAAAGGATTATAATAATGCGTAATAGAGATAATATAGCAGAGATTAGATATAAGAATAGTTATGTAGCTTTTTTAGATGTACTGGGATTTAAAAAGTTGGTGATGAAAGATACACCAGCGAGTAGACAAAAATTGAATACATATTTTCAAGTGGTAAATGAGGTAATAGAGTATATTGGTACTATTGGGAGAAAAAAGAGAATAGGATTTATTGTGATTAGTGATTCAATTATTTTATCAATACCTAGTGGACGTAATATTCAAGAGAGAAAAGACACTTTAAGAAGCTTATGTATTGCAGTTGGATTAATTCAAAGTAGATTAGCATTGAAAGATATATGGATTAGGGGGGCTATATCAAGTGGTAAAGCATATTTCAATTCAACTCAAAATCAGATTGTTGGACCAGCTTACATAAATGCATATTTATTAGAGGAACAGAGGGCGATATATCCTAGAGTTATTATGGATAGTAAGATTATTAATGAACTAGAATTTAGTAGTGCAAGAGAATTTATAGATGAAATTAATGAAAGTGATTATCAAGGGTTGACCTATGATAACTGGGGAAGTCGGATTCTTTTTGAGTGGAGTTATCCCGATGGTAAGCCAGTTACAGAGGTCTCACAAGATGTTGCCCTTTTTATAGATTATCTATCCCCATTTGCAGAAAAAAACAATAATGATTTAGGGGTTATCATTGCGAATATACAAAAAAATATCTATGGTGATATTGGTGTATATAGTAAGTTTAGGTGGTTGGCTGACTATCTAAAATCATTGTTTATTAGGGAGCAGAAAGACGACAATTTAATTGAAAGTGAGTATAGTTATCCTGTAGATAATTTGTAACTTTAAGTGATGGGGTAACATCTTATAACAATAGATTTGCACAAGGCTCGGGAGGGGTCATAAAGCCTATTGGGACATGCCCTCACACATTCCTCAACCTAAGTCCGTCGGAGCACTCGGCACATTAGCCCTTGCCAGGGCATGAGCACCTTCGCTCTAAGGTTAAGAAACGTCGCAAACCCAAAACGTTA
>NZ_PQDH01000053.1 GCF_002964605.1 Vallitalea okinawensis | reverse complement strand
TGTTTTGCGAATCCACTTTTTTAAGACTAAAATAACTTGTAGAATATGTATAGGAAACTCTCACTTTTGTGTAATGAAAGAGAGGATTTACTACTCAAATGTCGATATACTATTAAACGAAAGGAGGATGTGTAGTGGATTGGACGATACGAATGAACCGTGCACTTGACTATATTGAAAGTAATTTAGACGAAGAAATTGATTTCAACTATGCAGCAAAACTGGCATTTTGCTCTCTGAGTAGTTTAACAAACATGTTTAAGATTATTACAGGAATACCTTTAAATGAATATATTCGCCGTCGGCGTCTATCTCTGGCTGCATTAGAGCTTCAAAGTACCAATGAAAAAATTATTGATATCTCTTTGAAATATGGATATTCATCACCAACGGCGTTTAACAGAGCGTTCCAAAAGCAACATAAGGTATCACCCCAATATGCAAGAAGCAGAGGGATTTCTATAACTACCTATCCTCGCATTGCCTTTCAAATAAAAGTAAAAGGAGATGTGGAGATGAAGTGTAAGATTGAAACAAAACCAGCTTTTTCTGTTGTAGGAATCAAAAAGAAATTTCGCAATGATATGGAGGGGGATCACCATATTCCAAATTTTTGGCGTGAAACACCACAAGAGACCTATGATAAAATCCTTAGTTTAGCAGATAGCGAACCAAAAGGTTTGTTAGGGTTGTGTGCCAATTTTGATGGACATGAATTTGACTATTTCATTGCAGCATCTACTACAAACGACCCTTTGCAAGACTTAGAAAAACTTGAAATTCCAGCCGCTACATGGGTGATTTTTGAGCAAGAAGGGACTATTCCAGCTCTTATCAATAGATTTTGGAATGAATGGTTACCTTCATCTGGCTATAGGAGAGCGAAGGTAGAATTCCCAGATATTGAAGTATATAAAAAGGAAATTTGGGATAAAGACAACTTCAACTCAACATATGAACTTTGGTTTCCTGTTGAAAAGGAGTAAATAGCCTAATAGACGTTTATAAAAGTATGTTGTTTTACAACTATTATATTTAAGAATAATAAAGTTAGCCCATATGGACTAGCTTTATTATGCGTTACAAATCATTAAGATCTAGCAGACTTAATTATTTAGCTGTGGTTATGACTGTCGGAAATATGATAAGATAAAATTAGTGGTTCTAGGTATTACCAGCACTAATATTTATGCCTTGATAGTCCATTAATAT
>NZ_PQDH01000051.1 GCF_002964605.1 Vallitalea okinawensis | reverse complement strand
TAAGGTCAGCCCTCGTACATTCCTCAACCTAAGCCCGTCGGGACGGCGTCCGCATTAGCCCCTATCAGGGCATGAGCAAACACCTCTAAGATTGAGAAACGTCGGAAACAAGTGAACGTTAGCAGACATTCTCTTCCTTTTACATGAGAGAGTGTGTGTGAATTTCCTTATGAAGAATAATTGGGTATGGTGGGTTATAGAGGTGAGTATATCAGTGTTACTAAATTTAAAAGAAAGTAGGATTTACAATGAAAAAATTAAGTAACTCATTTAGTGGGGCACTACGGTTATTTTCTTATTGGATTGCCAATGGAACTGTAGGACATCCTCTGTTAGATAGTATAGATTATTCCTGCATATTTCATGAGCCAAGTGCATTGGAACAAGCCTATGCAATATTTGCAAATGTTATAGAAATGGACGAAAATGGGATCGTACTAAATGCTAAATATGCTGAAAAAAGAGCAGCTCAACATATTAGAAGATATGTTGATAGTACATACATAGTTGAACCACCTTTTGAGGATTGGGAAGTTAAGTTATATTAGAGGATGATAGTGTGATGAAATGTGATATAAAAATAAAATATGATGATAGTCCAGCTAGTAATACTACTAATGTAATTTTAATTCAGGTTACAGTTGATAACAGAATTTTTGAAGATATTCTTGATATTCATGAATTTTTCAAGTCTCTTCTAATAGAAGGAGTTTATGAGTATTTTACTTGTAGTTGTGGTGTATTTGGATGTGGGGGATTCTATACCAAGATTGAACATACTGATGATAGTTATGTACTAAAAAATTTATATACTCCTGAAGAGGAATTTTCTGAAGAAGATATCCTAGAAAGTTTTGTATCTCAAATAAATTGGGAAAATATTATTTCAGTCGCAGAGGTTATTATAGACTCATTAACGGAGTATTTTAAAAATAATATTGGCGTTGACCTATCAGTTGGAGTAGTTGGTAAGTTAATTAATAATGATACGGTTATGAGGTTTAAAGATTCTTATGATGAAGTAAAAGCTCTTAGGAGTAATAAAAAACATTTGTAGAGGGAGGAGAACATCTTCTAACAAAAGATTTGCGAAAAGTTCGGGCTAGAGTCACAATGCCTTTATGAGTATTACCCTCACACATTCCCCAACCTAAGCGCGTCGCGACAGTCGGCACATTAGCCCTTGCCAGGGCATGAGCACCTCCTTCTACAGGTTGGGAAACGTCGCAAATCCAAAACGTTATACGCAATTCTCACTCTTGGCACAGGCTGATGTATGTAGGCAGTTATAAAGCAGAAATCAGAAGATAAGATGTTTAATAGTAATAGCTAAATTGATCTGCGTATGAGGAAGTGACATAGTTATGTAAGTCAATCATTGTTGAAGTCAAATTGACTTACATAGATATATTGATTAAATAATAGTAAGAAGTTTTGTTTAT
>NZ_PQDH01000050.1 GCF_002964605.1 Vallitalea okinawensis | reverse complement strand
TATACTACACTTATATTATTTTTGGGGTACGATAATTATTAAATCAGATAACCATTAGCCTAGTAAGCGGTTTTACATGCTACAGTTGTAAGGCAGATGGTTAATAAAATTAGTTCTTATTTTTGGGTCCCATCTGCTATTGTACTAGCAGCATGTAAAATTTCAAAAGTAAAGGTGGAGATTTGCTAGAATACAACCTTTACTTTTGAAAAGATTAAGGACCTTAGATGACTAAACGATCTTCATAAAGAATGATTAATTGATTTAAGATTTTATCCCACTCTCTGTAGCGAATAGTCCATTTTTTGGTTGCATTTTGCGTTGCTAGGTAGAGCATTTTTTCTAATGAAGTATCTGTTGGAAAAATGCTCTTTGTTTTTGTTACTTTTCTGTACTGTCGATTCAAACTTTCTATTACATTTGTTGTGTACATAATCCGTCTAATTCCTTCTGGAAACTTAAAGAATGGACATATAACATCCCAATTATTCCTCCAACTTTGTATAGCGTAAGGATATTTTGTACCCCATTTGTCATCTAATTCATCTAGTTTTATTAAAGCTAGTTCTTCAGAAGGTGCTTTATAAAGTGCTTTAAAATCTCTGGCAAACTCTTTGTAGTGTTTATATGAGACAAACTTAAATGAATTCCTTATCTGATGAATGATACATCTTTGTACTTCAGCTCTTGGATAAACTGTACCAATGGCTTCTTTTAAGCCAGTTAAGCCATCTACAGAGAAGATAATAACATCTTTAACACCTCTTGATTGTAATTGATTGAGTACACTTAGCCAGAACTTTGAGCTTTCATTTTCACCTATCCAGATACCTAAGACATCCTTTTTACCTTCAAGATTTACGCCAATCACAACATAAGCCGCTCTATTAACAACACGTCCATCAGTTCTTATTTTAAAGTGAATCGCATCCATAAATACGAAAGGATAAACGCGTTCTAAGGTCCTATTTTGCCACTCTTTAATAGTTGGAATAAGCTTATCAGTAATTCTACTTACCATTTCAGCAGAAACATCAATGCCATAAAGCTCATTCATCTGTTCATGAATATCTCTAGTAGACATCCCCCTAGCATAAAGGGATATAATTTGATTTTCAATATCAGAAATATCACGTTTTCTTTTAGGTACAACTTTAGGATCAAACTCTGCATTACGGTCACGAGGGACATCGATTTCAATTTCACCTAAAGTAGTATTTACTTTTTTATGGCTATAACCATTTCGATAATTAGTTTTTGAGTCCGTATCACGACTATATTTTTCATAACCCAAAGTAGTATCCATTTCAGCTTCTAACATTTCTTGTAGTACTTCCTTAAACATACCTTTTAGAGTATTCATGATATCTTGTGGTGTCTGAATGTCGTTGTTAGCAATTAGTTCTTTTGCTTGTTCTTTTGTAACTAAACTATTTCCCATAAAAAAATCTCCTTCCTGATTGTTTGGATTATAACCAGGATGGAGATTTTTACACAGTT
>NZ_PQDH01000049.1 GCF_002964605.1 Vallitalea okinawensis | reverse complement strand
AGAGGTGACTAACTATTAAAAGTCAATAGTTTTTTGAGAAAAATTCTGAAATAAAAATGGGCATGACAAATAAGCCTTTCAAAGAAGAGTTTTAAAAAGTGTTAGGATTGATTATTACTGGTTGCCACTACTCAATCAGCGAAGTTTTGTCGGATCAAAATCTATGCCATTCTTTTCAAGAGTAAAGATAACACGAATTAGTTTTTTAATAAGGTGTGAGCATGCTACACGATGTGTTTTGCCTTCAGTCCGTTTTTTGGCATAGTATTCAGCAAATACCATGTTATGTTGAATTAAAGGAATGCACAAATTCATCAACGTGTAGCGAAGATGAGAAGAGCCTCGTTTCACCATATGCCCACCATGTTCAAAAGTCCCAGATTGATAGTAGCTAGGTTCAAGCCCGGCGAAAGAGAGCATCTGTGATGGGGAACTAAACTTGGATAGATCACCGTATTCAGCATAAATGACAGCTACTGATAAAGAGCCAATACCAGGGATTGTCAATGATTTCGGCTTTATTTCTTCAATCAGAGATATGATTTGTGTCTCTAGAGAATTTACTTCATGAGCAGCTTGTTTATATAAAGTCATAAGGCTATTTAACTGAGAAACAAAGAGTTCATTGTCACTGCCTACGGTATTCCTTGCCAATTCCTTTAACTTTAGAAATTTCTGCATAGAGAACTTACCTCTAGAAATGCGACGGAGGTTATCGTAGGATTGAGAATTCATACGAGCCATTTTTTCGGCTGTTCTATAGTTTTCTAAAAGATAGAGTGCTGTCTTGCTAAAACGATTATTAAAAAATGGTTTAAACTCAGGGAATATATGATCTAGGACATTTGTTATTTTTATAATGTAAAAGCTTCGCTGTTTTACAAGAGAATTTCGAAGGCGAGTTAATGACTTAAGCGAATATGTATGGTAAAATCCTACTGGATGGGGTTTGTATTCAACCGTCATTAACCATCGGGCAATAGAGACAGAATCTATTGTATCCGTTTTGGTACGCCTTAAAGACTGAGACTTGTTAAACTTAGCAAGAAGAACAGGGTTAAATTCCATGAAGCTGTAGTGGGCTTTTTCAAGGAATAACTTCAGGTTTAAGGCATAATGACCGGTAGATTCAAACCCTATTCTTATTTGCTCTTTAGGATTAAGAGAACTTAGAACTGAAAGAAGTTCTTCAAAACCATCATGGTTGTTCATGATGGTAAAAGAATTACAAACGATATCCCCTGTTTCAGTAGTAATGAAACAGTCGTGTTTGTACTTGGAAATGTCGATTCCAACAAAGTACATAAAAGATACCTCCTAAAATAATATTTTGCACTGTTGTTTTCCACAAGGATTCCGGCTATGTATTCACGTAAATATAAACGTCAATGCGTTAACTAACTAATTACCAGTGAAGACGAAAAGCTGTGGTCTGAGTCACCTCTAAACAGTCAAATCAAAGCTGTAGGAAAATAGAAACAAATCCACAGTGCTTATTTATTATAACGGAGTAATATAGATTACCCCAACAAAAAGGTTGGGAGAAAGGAAGATAATCCAACCACCTCAAAAAGAGGATAATTGGATTATACGTG
>NZ_PQDH01000048.1 GCF_002964605.1 Vallitalea okinawensis | reverse complement strand
CCTCAAGAATTACAGATCAATGAAGATTCAAGAAGTTTGAGTATTTTAGTTGATAATATTGAGATATTGTACTAATTGAATGCACTATAAATTGCAAAAATACAATGATTATTATCGGTCAGTAAACTGTTATTATGAGTAAGGGGATTTAGAATGAGTAATAAAAAGAAAATGTATAAAATACTAATTACTCTAAGTCTTATTGTTATGATTGTCTTTGTTTCAATGACATTTGTTGTTATAAAAGAAAACTACAAATTAGTGAAGTATAGAGAAGATTATAATCCAATATCAATAGAAAGCTTAAGAGAAGGATATCATGATGTTTTTAAACATGCATATAACTCCTTAACGATTAGTAATAATCCAAGTAATAATAGCGATTTAAATAGCTATTATTTAAACGTTGACCCGAATGAATTTAAAAGTCTATCAAATGATCTACCTCAGAGTGGAGAGGAATATATAGATGCATATATGAAATATGAAGATGAAATGCATAAAGTTAAGCTAAGATTTAGAGGAGATAATACTTGGCACTGGTTATATGATAAAAAATCTTTTAGAGTTAAGACAAAAAAAGACGATTTAGTTGAAGGGGTTAGAAAGTTCAATTTTGTTAACCCAAGAGAAAAAAGTATGCTTGTAGATTATTTGGAAGCAGAATTGGCTAAGAATATGGGAATACTTACTGCTGAAGTACAGCCTATAAGATTATTTATTAATAACAAATATGTAGGTATATACTTATCTATTGACCAAACAGATGAGTCTTTTTTGCGTAATAATAAGAGATTACCATCAAATCTTTATGTGGGTGAAGTTCCTGGCATATGGAATGAAGCACATAAGTGGGAAAAGTTTGCTGAATATAATGTGATGGAAGAAAATGATTTTGGAGATCTTGAGATATTAATCGAAAAAGTTAATCAAACCAAGGATGAGATTTTTCCATATGAAATAGAAAAAATATTAGATTTAGATAAATATATCAATTGGTATGGACACATGGAGATAAGTGGTAGTCTTCATGTTGATAGCAATCACAATAATAAATTATACTTTGATCCTTCAAGTGGGAAATTTGAACCAATAGCATGGGATACATTTGGATTTAGTGCACATCCAGTACCAATGACGCAGTTAAATATTCCTTTAAATTTATTAAATTATAAAATATTGAAAAATCCCAAATATGTTGATGAGATTAATCAAGTAATATGGAGATATACTAATAATAATAAACTAAGTGAATATCTATTAGCTGAAATTGAAAATATTTATGATATGATAAAGGATGATGTATATGCAGATAGATATAAAGATTATGTCGATTTTTCATCAGATGGTTCTAATAATTCAAGGATTTATACAAACAATGAGTTTGATGAAAGTGTGTCAATACTTAACGAATGGATTAAATTAAAAGAAGAATATCTAATAAATGAATTAAATAAGAATAATGCATACGTATCGAAAGAAATATATAATAATAAAAAAAATGAGGGTTTAATAACTATTGCTGCTGATGGTAATTCAGGTACTAAAATTGAAGATATATCTTTTGATAGTACTTATAATGAAGGTAGTATTCAAATATGGAGAGATATTAATATTAATGGAATACTTGATAAAGAAGATCAGCTTATTAATGAAAATAATATAATAGATAAAGAAGTTATAATAAATTTAGATGAAGTTATTTTACCGGGAAGAAAAGAAGTTAAAGATGATAGATATAGTGCAAACATGTCTTGCGTATTAGAGCCCTCTCCTTTAGAATATCAATTCATAGTAAAATATATTGGTGAAGAAGAAGGACAATT
>NZ_PQDH01000047.1 GCF_002964605.1 Vallitalea okinawensis | reverse complement strand
TTATGAAATATATAGGAAAAGAATAATCTAGGTGGCCATGTTTTTACATCGCCTAACAACATGTTCACATTCGTTCCAGGTAAGGTATTCCTCTAGGGTCATCGCCCTCCACACATTCCTCAACCTAAGCCTGTAGGGACAGTTGGCGCATCAGTCACATTCGTGCCATTAGCGACTCCTTCTAAGGTTGAGAAACGTCGTGAACACTAAAACGTTATAGAACATAGCCGCTATCAGAGTATCAATATTGGGTCAAAAAAATCAAGGGATTCTATATTAGGATGGAGAGAATAAAAATGGCTAGATTTGAAGAGTATTATTTTGGATACTTAGGGATTAAAAATATTAATGATATAGGGTCAAGTATAATTATAGAATCTGAGTATAGAGATAAGCCCCTTAATAATAAGTATTACTATCCTATTATTTTTACTAAACTAAATGAGAAATTACTCTGTTCTTGTTCTCACAGGTACTTAGATATTTGTCAAAGGTACTTTAAAGGAAGTATAGAATCCATGTACAATATTGCAAAGATATTAAGTGAAGGGCAGAGCAAATTTAGATTGCGAGTTATGAGAAGATATACAGTTGAGGAAACTAATGAATTCTATTCAAATGCGGATGTTTTAACAATCGATATGCTCCGAAACATAAGATTTGAGATACATAATAACCTAGATGATTATATTGAGAGAAAGAAAGAAATTCTTAATGATAGAAGGCAGTTTGTTATGGTAGATGATGAGAAAATTGCTTCGACTGCATTTATTTCTGATATTCATAATAGTGGATGTAATATAGTGGTTTTTACTCAAGCAGAGTATCGAACTAAAGGATTTGGACAACAGGTAGTGAAAGCGTGTATAAACTGGTGTAAAGAGCATAATTATTTACCAATATATTTAGTTGAGGAGACAAATAAAAGCTCAATAAAATTAGCTGAAAAGATAGGGTTTCAAATGAAGAGTAGAGAATGGATTATATCTGAGTAATAAACAGATGGCGGATACATCCTATAACAATACATTTGCACAAGGTTCGGGCTAGGGCCATAAAGCTCCTTGGGACATGCCCTCACACATCCCTCAACCTAAGCCCGTCGGGACACTCGGCACATTAGCCCTTATCAGGGCATGAACGCCTTCGTTCTAAGGTTGAGCAACGTCGCAAATCCGAAACGTTATATGACATAAATAATATTTCTTAGCTATTAGTGGCTCTTGTAAGGAGGGGTAAAGTGAATTCAAGTAGTTATTATAAGACTTATGATAAAGGCTATGAAGAATTAAGAAAAGAAGGAATAACTAGATTAATAGTAACTATTTTTTTTTATATTTTAATCATAGTATGTGCATTAATAGTAATCTATTTAGATGAGGAGTTAGATCTTTTATATATACTTGGTTTTTTATCACTATTTAATTGCATCTATTTTATAGGTGGAATAAGAAGCTTAAGAAAAGCTAAAAAAAAGAGCTATGAAGAGTATGAACTTATTTATGCTAGAAAATTACTGATTAATTTTAAGCAGGGCCTATTTCAAAGTGATATTTTAGATGATTACATAAATGATTCTTTAGCAGAGTTCTTTTACAAAAATCCTATTATACTAAAGTATGATGATCTAATCTTATTTATAAAATATAAAACATCTTCACCAAAGAGGTTACTTGATTGGGCTCATTATATTTGGTTTAGTGATTTTTATTCATTAGATAATAAAACTGAAGAAGTTATAAAAGAACTAGAAGAAGCTTATCAAGCTAATCTACCCTTACCTGTAGATTATTTAGAGAAAACACTTGAGAAACTTAAAGTTAACAAGTAATAGTATATTATTT
>NZ_PQDH01000046.1 GCF_002964605.1 Vallitalea okinawensis | reverse complement strand
CTTCACCTGGTGCAAGCACCACCAAGAAGAAGGGCTCTGAGGGACCGGGTCAGGGACGTCGGAAATACGAGACGTTAGGATGACATAAATCCTCATGATGACTTCTCCGATGCACGTCGTAAATATGTCTGTTATATTTCCAACATGCACTCCTGTTATGTTCAAAAAGGAAATTTCATTATGAATAAGAAAGGAAGAATTATTCCAATTAAGAGACAGAAGGAAAAAAATCAAACCAAGCTATGTAGGTTGTCTTTATTGATAGAGGGACGAGGGAAGTTTACTTCAGCTTGAGTCCCTCTATCAATAAAGATAGCATGGTGAAAAACACAATGCAAGTTTGATTTTGGTGCTAATAACCTGATATGGTATAATTAAGTTGAAATAATTCCACATAAATTCATTATTCATACATTTGCGAAAGTTTGTTCGGGTATGAGTATGAATAAGTCAAAATGAAATCTCAGTAAAATTTATTAAATGGCTTAGAATAAAGATTTCTCATTTTTTACTATACATACTCAATAATCTTACTATTTAACTTGAATAATACAAACTTTAAAAATGAGAAATAAGGGGAATGCCATTCAATAACGGAACATAACGAAAGCCATCCTGTCGACAAGAAAAATAAAAGGAAAGTTTAACTAAGTCGACCGGATTTACATCACCTAACAAAATGTTTGCACAAGGGGTTCACAGGGTATTCCTCATGTGATGACCGAGGAAGTATTTCTATTGGGTCGGTTCGCCCACGTCGTTTCGCTAAGTGACACGCACTAAGCTCAACAACGTCGCAAACACATTTAGGTTAGGTGAAATTCTTACCCACATATCAGAGAAAGTTTTATGGGTCTTTAATTATTAGTTTCAGTAGTGTGCTAATCATAAATATATTGCTAATATTAGTATAGAGAAATAAATAGGGTGGTAAATCATAATTATATGGAGGAGTTTTATGTCATTTGATTTGAATATACTTGTTATTGGACAAGATAAACCTTCAGAATTTGTTTCAGGTATTGAGATTATAAATGAAAGAGATGAGACATTAAGATATGTTACATGGAGTTTTATGTCAAGTGTGCAAGGGGTGATGTACACATTAGGTACAACAGAAGATGGTCTATATAATGCAATGGCGATAATAGATACAGATTTTCAAAGTCCTAAAGAATACCCATACTGGATTCAAGACCAAGATGAGATTTCTAACCTTACACCTATAATTGTAAAACCTAAATATGAGGAAGACGTTATAGATTTGTTAAAGCAAATGATTGATAAATCCCCTATAGAGATGATAATGTTTATGACACGATATCAAGGTGGGGATAAGGAAATAGTATGTGGAACTATTCCATTTGATCAATTTATATTAGATTTGAAGAGTGATAGGATTCTTTTTAATACATGTTATATAATAAAAAAGGAGAAGAATGCTTCGATTCAATAGCAGTAAAAAGGTAGGTATATCATGGGGCTGTGGTCAAGAACATCACCTAACAATATGTTGCCGCAAGGCTCGGGCAGGGTCAAAAATCCTAACGGGTTAGCCAAGAAGTATTCCTTTTAGGTCACGCCCTCACACATTCCTCAACCTAAGTGCGTTGCACCACTCGGCACATTAGCCCTTATCAGGGCATGAGCACCTTCGTTCTAAGGTTGAGAAACGTCGGCAACACGGAACCGTTATCTAAAATTTGCCCCCATTTTGCTTGGGTTTTACTTTGTAGAATAAATAACGGAGGATATATAAATGGGCTTTATTTCAATAAAGAAGAAGACAAGAGGTTTGAGGAGTAAAGTAAAGAGAATTGATCACTGGAAGGAACAGAGTAAAGAACTAGACCTTGAATCCATTAAAAAGTATGGGAGAGACTATGTTAAAATATGGATACCACCGTTCTATAATTTATATAAAATAAATAAATATGAAGTTGGTCATAAAAATCCTCCAAACTGGTTCAATAAGTTAATATTAGAAGCGATGTTAGAAGTTTATGATAGTTGGGATAAGAAATTACGAGGTCTTAATGAGCCATATTACTTGAAGTTATGGTTATATGAACCCAACTTTATTAATTCTCAAATTGTTGCGGCTATAGGTGATTATATTGATTATTACGAAGATGTGTTTGAACCAGATGAAAATAAAAAAGCCTTACCTATAGAGAAATTTAACATCAAAAATGATGGTATTTGTAGATTCGATTGGGGTCAATATAAAGATCAAGCTATTATCTATGGAAGTGATTTTACAGATGATTTAGAATCATTGAACTACTGGAAAGAGAAATCTTATAAAATCAAAAAGAAGATAATAAATGATGATGTAGATGTTGAGTATTATATAACGAAAGGTACAATATGGGTCGGCGAAAAACGGAATTAATCAACGTGGGTAATTATTTGGGGAATGGTGACAAACTTCAGATAACAATAGATTTACGCAAGGTTCGGGCTAGGGTAGAAAACCCTCTTTGGACTTGCTCTCACACATTCCTCAACCTAAGTCCGTCGGAGCACTCGGCACATTAGCCCTTTGCAGGGCATGAGCACCTTTGCTCTAAGGTTGAGAAACGTCGCAAATTCGGAACGTTATATGACATAAATAATATTTCTTAGCTATTAGTGGCTCTTGTAAGGAGGGGTAAAGTGAATTCAAGTAGTT
>NZ_PQDH01000045.1 GCF_002964605.1 Vallitalea okinawensis | reverse complement strand
TGGATGTCTTTTGAGAAGTTCTTGGCAAAGATGCTAGCTATGGCACTGCATAGCTGATAAGCGATGATTAACCCTTCACCTAAAAGTGCAAACTCAAAGTTGATCCCTCCAGACTTTCCTAAGCTGGCAATGACGATACCGGTGAACCCACTGATTAAACCCAATACTTTGTTGGGGGTTAACTTATCATTTTTGTAAATGAAGTGGGCTAATATAGCGATAAAGAAGATGCCTGTTGATGTTAAGATGGAACTTTTGGCTGCTGTTGTAAAGGACACACCGATGTACATGAAGGAGTACTGAAAGGTGGTTTGCATCAGTCCTAGTGTTGTTACTTTGGATAACATCTTCATGTTTTTGATCTTTACATCCAGCTTTAATCCGAATATAGCAAAGCCGAATAAGGCGATGGATGCTATAAAGAATCTGACACCTGCAAAGAGCATTTTGCCATAGGTATTGGCTGTATCTAAGTCCATGACTTCATAGCCTAACTTAACAATGGGAACGGCACTGCCCCATAGAGCTGTACATACAATGGCTAGTAAGACTGCATAGACTGGATTTTCAAATATTTTTTTCATTGCTATCATCCTATCCTTTTAATCCTGAAGTGACGAAGCTTTCTTGTATCCTTTGTTGCATACATAAGTAGATGATGATACTTGGTACTGCTGTTATGACTATGGCTGCAAATAGGTTGGTATAGTTATACGATAAGGTATCGTTTAAGAACTGTAAGGCTACTGGTAATGTTCTGTTCACGGATGATGTGGTCAGTATAATACCATAGTAGAATTCATTCCATGTCTGTAAGAAGATCATGATGGCTGCTGTTGCTAAGCCTGGCTTGACTAGTGGCAGGTTGATCTTGTAAAAGATCTGCCAGAAGTTAGCTGAGTCGATTTTCGCTGCCACATCTAAGTCTTTTGGCACGTTATAAAAAGAGGTTCTTAGTATAAAGATGGAGATGGCTAAACCTCTTGCCACATAAACCAGCATTAACCCCATTCTTGTATCATAAAGGCCTATGGCATTGATGAGAGAAAAGATGGGTTGAGATGTTGCATGGGATGGTATGAGTAATGTCAATGACAGAACCACATACATGATCTTTTTAAATTTAAAGTCAAACTTTGCAAAGATGTACCCTGAAAGGGAATAGATGAATAAAGCAATGATGGTTGCTGATATGGTGATGATCAGGGAATTGGCAAAGTTAATGACAATATCTGTTGTTTCTATCACGTTGATATAACCGGATAGGTTAAAGGCTTCTGGTAAAGTGAAAGGGTGGTTAAGGATATCTTTACTACTCTTCATAGAGGACATCATGACCCAAAGTATAGGTCCTATGGAGATGAGAACAACAAAGAGAAGTATGGCATACATAACGACTTTCAGTATAAGATTTTTTAGTATTTTCATGTTAATCCCTCCTTACCCTTCTTAAGCTTCTTCCTTATTCACACCAAAGAGTTTATTGGATATGATAAGGATTGAAATACCTAGTATGATCATTAAAACTGCTACTGCATTGGCATAGCCGTAATCGTTACTCATGATACCATCATAAAGCATTAAGGCTAAGTTGTAGGTTTTATTACCTGGACCACCTCTTGTTGTTAAGAAGATGACTTCAAACTGGGTGATAATACCTGCTAATGATAAAATCATACATGTTGAAAGTGCTGGTTTAATCAATGGTATGTCGATTTTAGTGGCTGTTTCCCATTCGGTAGCACCATCGATCTGTGCTGCTTCATGAATTTCTTTAGGTATGGCTTGAAGTGCAGCTAATATCAGTAGTGTATTAACGATGGAGAAGAATACCCAAGTAAAAGTGACAGCAATAAAGGCTGTATCTGGATCGTAGAACCAGTTCACACTAAAGTCTTCAAAACCAATGGCTCTAATGAAGTTATTGATAACGCCAAAATCATTGTTGAAGATAAATCTATACATGATTGCCCACGCTGAAGCGGCAATTATATTCGGTATCATATACACAACTCTAACAAACTTCCCACCAAAGGGATTTTTGTATAGGATGTATGCTACTACCCCACCAAAGGGTACATGGAAGAATATCGTTATTAAGCACCATAATAATAAGTTCTTTGATGCTACCCAAAAAGTATTATCATATGTAAAAAGCCTGATATAATTATCTAATCCAACAAAGGAAAACTCTGTTAGTCCATTCCAATCAGCGAAACTGGTTATAAAAACCGAAATAACGGGAACAAGAAAAAATGAAATGAAGATTACTATTGTAGGGATTAGAAATAAAGATATGCCAAGTCTATCATTATTTTTCATCATAAGCCCCCTTCTTTTTTACTACCTTGTGGTATTTTTTTGTTATTCTTTTTGCTACTCTTTTTTGTTAACCTTTTTACTTTCTATGGTCTTTTGTTGTGCTGCTTGTTTTCTTTTATAAAGATCTCTTTAGGTACTTTTTTAAGTAGGGCTGCTAAACGGGATGAACAGCCCTACTTCATATTAAAATAGGTTAAGGGTTATGCTTACTTAAACTTCTCAGCTGTTTTGGTCATTTCTGCTGCCATTTCTTCTGGTGTCATATCACCATTCATTAATAATGGTAAGTTTTTAGGGAATAAGTCTAATACTACTTTTGGTACGATAACCTCGAAACGAGGGTATGCTGTAGCATCTACTTGACTTAATTCAACAGCTGGCGCTGTTAATCTATCTGTGTACTCTTTTGTCATTTCTACATTTGGAGCAAAACCTGGAACAGCTACTAACCACTCGTTGATTTCTGCTGGTGTATACATGAATTTGAAGAATTCAATTAATCCTGCAATTTCGCCTTCTGATGCTTCTCTGTTAATCATCATACCGTAACCTTTGGCATCACCTAATACGATGCTATCTGGGAAGGCTGCTACACCAATCTTTTGATCGAAACCTTCATCCACTTGGTTTAAGTTACTTAGGTCTGGAACAAACCATGAACCTTGAGGCATGATAGCTGCTTGCTCTGTAAAGAATGCATTGGCTGCATCTGG
>NZ_PQDH01000044.1 GCF_002964605.1 Vallitalea okinawensis | reverse complement strand
TGTTTAATACATCATCTTTTGATAATTTGATTGCTTCTCTTATACGATCATGATCTTCTTTACTATAAAGCTTTAATGTAGTCTTTTCACTCTCAGTGGATAACTTTTCTCGCATTCGATTTTTTAGCTCTATCTCTGTTATCTCCCCTATGGAAATTGGAGATGCGGTGGATTCTAATAAGAGAACGATCTCATTCATAGTACTTACTACTTTATTATTGATTGAATGTTGTATTTGATTTTTGTTTATTGTTATTAATACGTCTATCATCTTTAACACTCCCTTAACTTTACTGAATTGTAGTATAATTGAGATAATATGAAACCACAGTTCTTGCATGAATAATCATGTTAAATTATAACATATAATGTAACATAATTGAATCTTATATATAGTAAAAGAATATTACCTAGATTCTAGTATAAATACTAGGCTAACTTTTTATTTAATGAACCTGACACAGAATGTATGTTTGTGTATTATGAATATATGGAAGGTGATATAAATGAATGTATTAAATAAACCAATTGACGTGATTACTTGGACAAAAGAAAATGGATCTATGATACCTTTTAAGTTCAGAATAACTGAAAATGACGAAACTTATTCTTGTAAATTGAAAGTTCAAAGTACTGAAGAGATGAAGCAATGTGGAAAGATATTTTACAGATATGTTTGCGAAACTGAGATAAATTATCGAATTAAGATGTGTGAAATTAGATATAACAAAAATGCGATGTCATGGACCTTATTTAAGATATAAGGTTCTTTTGATTTATAAAACAGTCAAAAAGATTTATAGTTATTTTTTTAAGATATTTGGTCTATATACAAATACATCATGCTCAGTATATGAATCATGATGTATTTAACATATTCTATATCAGTTCATTTAACTAGCTTGAATTCATGCCCCTCTTAAAAATATAACACTATCCCAAATAACGAAGCAACTCGTCAAAGTAAGACATTCTAAAGTTACTTTGACTACATTTTTACTATAAAATGCTATATCATTTGAAACAGGTGAAATTGGTGTTGGCAAAATAAATTTTAAACATGAGCGATTTACTAATTCTACAATGACAGTTAGGGTACATTGATCTGTATTTGGTTCTAAATCTATATTCATTGACATCTCAGTAGGTTCATTGCTTTGAAATATTACCTGATTCTCACCACTTTGTAGCTCTAAAAATGAATTCCCGATGAGCTCGTTTTCTACAGGACATTCACAATTTGGATTAGTTTCAGATCCTCTTAAAATAATATTTAAAGTCCAGAAACCCCTACAATTCCCCACATCTAAACTATCACTTTTACATTCTATCGTTACTTTACGTGCAGCTTTAGTTATGAAAAAAATTTCATTACCGGTACTAAGGATATTGTTTTTAGGAATTTCGAATACCAAGTCTTCATCATTTTCTAATTCTACAATGACCATAATCCTACAATCATTCAAGGTGCCACTTTGCCCTATTTCCATATTAATTTCCACAGGCTCGTCACTTTCAAATATCTTTATGCAATTACCACATTCTAGACTAAAATTTCCAGTAATTGTCCTAACAGAACTGATAGAACACTCACATTCACGCTCAGTTATCGTCTTATATTTGCATTCAGATTTAAATGACATAATAAAAACACTTCCTTCTATTGGTCTTACTTCACTATATGCTTGTACAATATTTTTGTTACAGCACAGTTTTCTCAACTTCAATAAATTCCAATTTAATGTATATTGTGATATAATTTACACAATTAGTTTAGAGGGGGTGTGAATTATTAAAGAAATAGAACTTAAGAACATCTATAAAACAGAGATCAGATTCGATAAATCTGGAGTAAATATCTCAAAGGTTAAGCAAGAGATAATCTATAAAGATATTACTAAAATAACCTTTAGTACCAAAGATACTATATCTAGGGCTAGTCTTAATAGCAGAATTTACTTTAGTCCTACAAGTGTTAACTTTAAGGTTTACTTTTTCTCTGAGGAAGATCACTACCCTATCCTTTTTGATAAAGCTGTTGCAAGGTGTAAATCTCACTGTGAAGAATCTATTGGACGATTAAGTAACTACCTAAGAGACTTAGATAACATCACAGCAAAAGTTTAATGTAGGGAGGATTATCGTATGGAATACAAACTAACCGCACTACTCATTATAGTGATGATTACTACCTTGAGCGGATGTTCTAATAAAACCACTTACGAAGAGTATGACCTAAGAAGTCATCTTAACCAAAATGAATATTCATCTGAAAACGCGCTGGATAGTAACTTAATAGAACTGGAGAAACGACCGCAAGAATTTGAAAACCAATCATCTCAGTCCGAAGAACTCATTATAGAAAAAGATATAACTACTGAGCAAAAAATATCTATGGAAGACGC
This sequence comes from Vallitalea okinawensis, assembly GCF_002964605.1. Classification (NCBI taxonomy): domain Bacteria; kingdom Bacillati; phylum Bacillota; class Clostridia; order Lachnospirales; family Vallitaleaceae; genus Vallitalea; species Vallitalea okinawensis. The sequence continues at coordinate 822 of NZ_PQDH01000044.1, read as the reverse complement.
TATTAAGGAGACTCAGGAACTTATTAATAAAGAACTAGATAATAGATTAGACGGCATCGAAAAAGATAACGGCAGTGATTCTCCTGTAATATTAGTATTCGATGAACCAATTACGGTTTCAGATACACCTTCTGCTACATGGTCACTATACAGTTCTAATAGTGAAGACATCCCATGGATGGTTATCGAAGATGGAGCTATCAGTTCTAATGATTAAATTATATTTTACCTAATATTTGATTATTATTAGTAACTATTTGATAACAGAGGAGATGCCTCATGAAGTTAACAATTAAGTATATTATATTGATGGGGATACATTTTGCAACGCTTGCATATGTACCAGATGGGATAGGAAAAGCATTAATCCTTGGTTTTGTATTATTTTATGCTACACTTTTTGGATTAGCTAATCGTGAAAGTATGGTATTAAGTATGCATATCGATAAAAGAATCTCTAGATTATTTTTCTTTGAGAATATAAGTCATAGAATCAGTATATGGATTATTCTATGGGGTGTCTATGTAAACTTATCTTTGGTATTCATATTTTGTCTTATACTCATTGATAAGTTTATTATGACAATTAATTTAGAGAACTTCGTTAGTGCATATATGCCAATTAGTTTATTTATTATGTTTTTGCTATGTACGCTAATGATTATTCTTGAAGTGGTTTATGATACTAAAAATCGTAGAAGGAAATAGGTATTGTAAAAGGGGAGAGAATTATTTTAGTTTCAATCGGGAGTGTAACATTAATTGTGTAAAAATCCAATCTGGCTATGTATAGTTAGTTGGATTTTTCTTCCATATTTATAA
>NZ_PQDH01000043.1 GCF_002964605.1 Vallitalea okinawensis | reverse complement strand
TACTATTATCTTTTGGGATTAAAGTGGTTGGTTTTGCAGTAGCAGCTATTTGGATGCAATAGTTTTATACATATATAATGAAATTACATCTTTGTGTGTATAAGTTATTTGGATTTGTAGATTCAATGAAAAGGTCACGGCATTTGATGTCCTTGAGAACTGCGTATAACAATGTGTTCACGTTCGTTACGGGCGAGGTATTCCTCTTGGGTAAGTGCCCTCCACACATTTCTCAACCTAAACGCGTCGCGACAGTCGGCACATTAGCCCTTGTCAGGGCATGAGCACCTCCTTCTAAGGCTGAGAAACGTCGTTAACACGAAACGTTAGGCAACAATAACATAATCATTACAGAGTAAAACTATAGGGTCTTTTAGTAATTCTACCTATACTTGATTATATGACATGTAAATATATTATTACTAGTTTGCAACGGTCAATTTTTTAAATTCATGACAGAGGTGATATTATGGCTATAATAGGTAAAATAGCAAGAGATGTGGATGTAAATGAAACATATTATAGACTTGCACAAGATGATGAGAAGGCAGCAGAAATGCTGAAATTTAATAGGATGTATAGACAAGCTACATATTTTTATATACAAGCTATGGAGAAATATATTAGGGCTAAGATATTTACAATAGTTAATCCTAATATAGAGTATTTTAGAGATAAAAATAGAGATCATTCACTGGACAAGGCGATAGATTTTTTATTGGAGATAATAACTACTAATGAGAATGTTAGGTTGCAAATTAGAAATCAAATCAATACTTTTGTACTAGGAAACGTAAGGTATAATCAACTACATAATAATCTAAGATATCCTTTCTATAGCAAGAGATATGATAATTATAGCGTGCTAGATATTGAAGAAATAGACTGCTTAACGATTGAGAATAATTTACAAGCTCTAAAAAAGTATCTAAGAGAATTAGGAAGGATGTAAAATAATCGTATAAGTTGATGTGAATAACATAGTGATTATGTTAACATCGCCTAACAATAAATTTGCACAAGGTTCGGGCATGGGACAAAAAGCTCTATGGGAATTGCCCTCACAGATTCCTCAACCTAAGTCCGTCGGAGCACTCTGCACATTAGCCCCTAACAGGGCATGAGCACCTTCTTTCTAAGGTTGAGAAACGTCGCAAATCCGTAACGTTATGCAAAAGAATCTGCTTTGTATTGGAGGATGTATGAATTTAACTGAATTTGAGAAGTCCTTAAAGAATGGGACAGGAAATGCAATTACATTTTTGATGAATAACAAAGCTTCTGATGAACACATAGAGGCGATTTTCAATATCTCTACTAAATGCTATGTTTATGATAAACAGTGTGAAGGTGGTAGAGGCCATTATTTGTGGAATGCAATCAATTTTTCGGGAGCAAGGGATATCTTGCAGAGACGAATTCTTGAAATCATGAATGATAGAGAAGAATATGATTTGGAGCAATGTTTTGAACTTGCAGGGATTTTTTACAGTAAGGGAAATAAGAGTGCCTTAGAGTTCATGCATAAAAATTTGAGGTATTCAGAAGGTTGGAGTTCTTATATTGGTAGCGATGAGATTATAACTGCTGAAGGTAGTAAAGGCATCCAATTTGTATTCAAGAATATTGCGGAAAGATTTTTATTCGATGAGAATTTTGATGGTGATTATTTTCTTTGCCTTGAGTTAAAAGAGAAGTATGGGCTAGATAAGCTCCTTGATATTCTTTCTCCTTTTATGCTAGGCAATCCTCGATTTAAAGATTATTTGATTAATGACCATAAGTTTGAATCTACTGGAAGACTTAAGTATGAAGTAAGCTATGACGTGGTGAAAGATAATCTTAATAAGTATAATAAGCATTTTATGTTTGTTTGGGGTAAAGAAGCAAGCGACAAAGATATTCTTAAAGCTGCATATGATTTACTGGTTGCTACAGAGGAGAATGTTGTGCTGAGATTATTATCAGTTTTTAGAAGGCGGAAGTTTCCACTTAAGTATACTCCAATTCTAAAGTGGTTGGATTCGGATAATGATGAGGTAGTTTCCTCAGCAATAGAACTATTAAAAGAATTCCAATCACAAGATATATATAGGATCGCGATGAGCAATATTCAAGTTAAGGAGAATTGGTATGAGTACTTACCTTTGCTCACATATAATTACAACGATAAGGATTCAGAATTGATTTACCGGCAGATTTGCTCCGTAAGTGATGAGGACATAATGCACTCTATCATAATGAACTTTGGATATATTATTGATAATTGTAATGTGAATAATTTTAAGTTACTCAATCACATGTATTTAGATGGTCGATGTTCTCTGTGTAGAACTAAGATTGTAGAAGTGATGATTAAGAATTTCAGCTTGAATGAAGATAAACTTCTTGAGTTTAAGTATGATTCAAATGAGATTATTCGCAGAATGGTTGAAGATGGTTGCCGAGCTGACGCAGATTCCTTCGCATAACAATATGTTTACGTTCGTTCGGGTAGGGGAGTTCTTTTGGGGCACTAAGAGGTATTCCTAATAGGTCGCCCTCACACATTCCTCATCCTAAGCCCGTCGGGACAGTCGCCACATTAGCCCTTGGCAGGGCATGAGCGGCTCTTTCTAAGGTTGAGAAACGTCGTAAACACAGAACGTTAGGCAACAATGTTACATTCATTTCAGAGTATTCTTTTGGGGTCTTTTAAACTGGAGTGATTAAAGGGGGAGTAAGATGAAGGGGATTAAGGAGTTTTATGACAAGACATGTTCAGAATGGGCTTCTAGATTTTACAAGGATGAATCTATATTTCCATGCCTTGAAGATTTTATTAATAGATTTCCGCAAAAACCTAGAATACTAGATTTATGTTGCGGGGCTGGTTATGATAGCATGCGTCTATTTAATTTAGGAGCAGAAGTTGTAGGTTTAGATTTTAGTCAAGAGAGTATTAATATTGCAAGAAAGCAAAATCCAGATATACAATTCTATATTGGAGATATGTTAGAGGATTTCACATTTGTAGGAAGTGTAGATGGGATAATTGTTATTGCAGGGTTTGTACATTTACCTAATGAAAAGCTGGAGCAAGCATTCAAAAATAGTAGTCAAGTTATTAAAGATAGTGGTTTAATGCTTGTAATGGTCAGAGATGGTACAGGAAAAAATGAAAAAAGTAGCTATGCTGTAGTTGAAGGAGTAGAGTATGATCGTGATTTTTATGAACATACAATTGATGAATTAATAGAGCATTCAAATAAATTTTTTCAATTTATTGAAGAAGTATTACCAGATAAAAACGATCCATGGAAACGATATTTATTTATGAAATTATAAAATGAAAATTTGTAATAGCGTGTATATAGAGCTGAATGTAACATCGTCGCCTAAACCAGCTAAGCGAAGTCAAGTATTTTTTAAATCAGCAAAATGAACATAGCAAAGCTAGCCTACTGTTTATAGA
>NZ_PQDH01000042.1 GCF_002964605.1 Vallitalea okinawensis | reverse complement strand
ATGTCTTGCGTATTAGAGCCCTCTCCTTTAGAATATCAATTCATAGTAAAATATATTGGTGAAGAAGAAGGACAATTAACTATAAAAAATATAAGTGCAAGTAACTCAATTACAGGAGATGTAACTTATGTAGAAGATGGAGTTGGAATTGAAGTAGAACAAAGTGAATATTCAATTCATCCATGGCAAATATATGATGGTTATAAAGCTGAGAATATAGTATTTGAAAAAGGTGAATACGTTTTAGAGGAAGATCTAATTATTAATAAGAATAGTTCACTAACGATTAATTCAGGAGTAAACTTAAAATTAGAAGAAGGAGTTTCTATTTTTGTCAATGGGGAATTAAACATAAATGGAACCGTAGAAGAACCTGTAATATTTGAAGCAGTAACTGAGGATAAGCCATGGGGTGTGCTAGCTCTGCAAGGATATAACACTGACTATGAACATCAAATCAGTAATACAATATTTAAAAACGGTGGACTGGAATCCAGGTATGAAAATACCTTATATACTGGTATGGTATCAGCGTATAATACAAGAGTTACTATTGAAAACTCAGAATTCATATCAAATGTTGGTGGGGATGATACTTTTAACGGTAAAAATTCCTATGTTCATATTAATAACTGTAAATTTATTGATACATTTTCAGATTCTATTGATTTTGATTATACAGAAGGTATTATTGAAAACTCATATTTTGAAAATGCTGGGAATGACTCCATAGATATAATGACATCGACTCCTACTATTCGAAACAATTATATAGTTGGATCTGGTGATAAAGGAATATCGGTGGGTGAAAACTCAGAACCAGTAATATTTAATAATATTATTATTAATAATGAGATTGGTATACAGTCTAAGGATATGTCTTATCCAATGATCGTAAATAATATAATTTATGATAATAATGTAGGAATTCATTTATATAAGAAGAACCTACGCTATGGTGGAGGCGGACAAGCTGTAGTTGTCAATAGTATTGTGACGGGTAATAAAAAATATGATTATGAATGTAGAGATAACTCAACTGTTACTTTCATAAATAGTAATATTATTACTGGAGACGGAGATGGTGTAGACTTTATCAATGTTACAGAAACCAATATAAATATAAATGATTTTAAACAAAATAATTATATGACACCAGAAACGTATAAAGAGCTTTATTTAAAAGGTACGATAGAGCATTATGATGATATATTTGGGGGTGGAAGTAGAAGTGCATCTATAGGCTTATATGAAATGATAGACATGAAGGAGGTGCACGATGAAGAACACTAAAGTATTTAACAGGTGGGAATTAAAATACATTGTTCATATAAAGGATCAGTATAAACTAATAAATGAGCTTAATAAGTACGTAGTACAGGACCAGAATGGTACTAATGGTATGTATAAAATAAAAAGTCTCTATTATGATACAGACGATTATTTATTTTATCGAGAAAAAGTTGATGGTCAGAAGTATCGTCAAAAAGTAAGGGTTAGAGGATACAATACTATTAATTTATCTGATCAAGTCTATATAGAGATAAAGCAAAGGTATAACCAAACTGTTCAGAAAAGAAGAGTAAAACTTCCTTTAACTAATGCTTATCAGATGCTAGATCCCAATGAGCAAATTGATATAATCTCTGGATATAACTCCAAAGATAAGGAAGTAATAGATGAAATTTTATATTTAAAATACTTATACCACCTTTCTCCTAAAGTTATTGTAAGTTATGATAGGAAAGCTTTTATGGGTTATTATGAAGATGATTTGAGAATTACCTTTGATACAAATCTTCGTTGTAGATCTTATAATGTAAGGTTAGATGAGCAAGCTGATGAAACATATTTTATTCCACCTCAATATTCAATTTTAGAAATAAAAGCTAATCATAAGATTCCCATATGGTTAACTTCCATTATACATAGATATAATGTACAATCTAATAGAGTATCTAAATACTGTTTGAGTATAGACAGATTAAATTTAATAAATTACTAGGAGGCATTATAAATGGACCAATTAATAAAAGAAGCACAAATGTTTAGTGATTTGACAGAAACCTTTACTTTAATAGATGTATTTATTGTTATGCTATTAAGTTTTGCATCTTCTTTAGTAATAGGAGTAGTATATAAAAAGACGCATAGGGGAATTTCTTATTCTCAGTCATTTGTTCATACATTAGTTATAATGGAAGTAACAATAGCAGTAATAATGCTAGTTGTAGGAAGTAATATTGCTAGAGCGTTCAGTTTAGTAGGAGCTTTATCAATAGTAAGATTTAGAACTGCAATTAAGGATCCTAAAGATGTAGGATTTATATTCTTTTCAATGGCTGCAGGAATGGCTTTTGGTACAAGATTTTATGTATTAGGTGCTGTCTTTACATCAATCTTAGCATTAATTATTTATATTTTACATGTTACGAATTATGGTTCTAAAGATGTTATGAATAAGATACTGAAAGTGTATATAAATGAAGATATAAAAGATAAACTTGAAAGTAAGCTGGATGAGTTAATGAATGAATATTATATAGTTAGTGTTGACAGTATAGGAAATAATATCTCTGAAGTAGTTTACATAATTGAGGAGAAAAAGGGGATTACACATTCAAAAGTTATATCTCAATTACAGGAAGTAAATAACGGTAATAAAGTTACAATTGTAGAAGGGCAACAGAAGTTAGACCTTTAGGAGATGTGGATATATGAAATATAAATTTATTAATACATATTTAATACTACTAGTATTAATAGTAAGCTTTTTTATATTTTGGGTTGTAAATGAACCAGATATCTACGCTGGTCACTTCTATTTAAACGCAGCTAGTTATTATGTAGATAATTATGATGTAGATAATGCTCTTACTAAGTTAGAAAATGTTAAAGAGTCTAATGTAATTGAGCAAAATAAGAGTTTTGAACAGTTTTATAATTATTTAACTAATCGAATAGAGGGGATTAATTCCGATATCATTCTAAAAGGACAGCACCCGGATGGATGGATTAGTGAAAAAGTTGATATTAAAATAATAAATGAAACTATATTAGATGATATAGATATACCTAGCATAGGGGTAAAGGGAAGTATACATAATGTGGAAGGTTTACTACCCTTAGAATTAAAGCTTTTAGTTAATGGAGAAGTGTATAATTCAGCAGTAATTGATAAAGCAGGTGAATTTTCGCAAAATATAATAATTGAGAAAGAGTATTTATTGGATAAAAGTAACCAACTGGAACTTAAAGTGAATAAGACATTCAATCCCAAAAAAATGGGAATAAACAATGATTCTAGAGACTTGAGTATTATTATAGAACAACTAGATTTTCATGATTATTTAGATATAGTTACTGAAGAAGAAATGATAACTGTGGATGGACTATATAGTGATAATTGGATGGGTGTAAGTACAAGAATTAATTTAGTCAATCAGAATAATAATATAGAGGGATTAAAAATCAGTGGTAAACATCTATTTGAAAATCCTATGAAAGTAATAATTGAAAGCCAAGATGATGTATTAGATGTGATTGAGTTAAATACACCCGAAGACTTTGAAAAAATAATATATTTGAGTGATGAATTAAAAGAGAAAAAATTTATATCACTAGAAATGGTAGCAGATAATACATTTGTACCTCAAGAATTACAGATCAATGAAGATTCAAGAAGTTTGAGTATTTTAGTTGATAATATTGAGATATTGTACTAATT
>NZ_PQDH01000041.1 GCF_002964605.1 Vallitalea okinawensis | reverse complement strand
TTGCTTCAATTATGTATTCTTTTATTTCTTTATTACTAGGTATTTTAAGTTGACTTATGCTCATAGTAGTTCCTTTCTTAGTAAGTACTTAATTATTACAGGTTATTATGTTAAATTATAACATAATAAGTAACTAATTTTAATACTTTGAATAAAAAGAATACTAACAATATTTTATCAAATTATCGTCACTAACTTTTTATTTAATGAATTCGACAACGAATGTATGTTTGTATATGATTGGTATATGGACGGTGATTTTTATGAAGGTATTAGATAAACCAATTGACGTGATTACCTGTACAAAAGAAAATGGAACTATGATACCTTTTAAATTCAGGATAACTGAGAATGAGGAAAGATACGCTTATAATTTAAAAGTATTAAATTCAGAAAAAGACAACAACCATTATGGGAAAAAGCTTATCACTTAGACTTGCCAAGCCGAAATTAATGATCACGTAAAGATGTGTGAAATTAGATATGATAGAAATGCGATGATATGGACCTTATTTAAGATATAAGGTTTTCTATCATGCAGTAATTACATGATTGCATGCAAAAATGGTACATCACATTTTAAATATTGAAATGATGTACCTAAGATATTTCTTAGAATAACCTCATATTAAACAGATATACTTATGCACCTCTAAAATATTTTTCTCTAAACCAACTACCACTACAATTCGTAGAATTAAGACATTCTAGAGTTACCTTTGTAACATTTTTACTATAAAATAATATTTCATTATTAAGACTTGCAGTTGTTGGAATAACAAATTTTAATAAAGAGCAATTATCTAATTCTGCAATAACAGTTAAAATGCCCTTACTGGAAGATGGAAATAATTCTACGGTAAAAGTAATTTCAGCAGATTGAACGCTTTGATATATCACCTGACTCTCGCTACTTTTTAACATAAAGGATGAGAATCTCGAAACGGAATCAATAACCGGGCATTCACATCTGCGATCTGTATCAGAACCTCTTAAGATAAGTTCTACATTCCAAAACCCACTACAAGTTCCACCTTCTAAGCTATCACTTCTACACTCTACAGTTATTTTAAGGGCTCGCTTAGTGTTACAAGAAATACTATTAGAGTCAGAAGAATCACGTTTAGGTATATGAAATTCTAAGTTCTCTTCATCTGCCAATTCTACAGTCACCATTATAGTACAATCATTGCCTGAATTCTGACCTACCTCCATATCAATTTCGACCGGCCCGTCACTTTCAAAAATTTTTAAGCATTCTCCACATTCTAAATTAAAGTTTCCGCTATAACCTGGTGAGGTACTGACAGGACATTCACATTCATGATCAGATATACTATCACATTTATATTTATCTTTAAATGACATAAAATCACCTCGTCCATTTTCAATTAATATAATATATGCTTGTACAATTCTAATAGTGCAATGGACTGTAACCTATCTTTCATTCAGTAAATTACTCGATTGCATTGCAAAAATGGTACATCGCATTTAAATATTGAAATGATGTACCTTAGATTTCTTAGAATACCTCATACTAAACAAATATACTTATGCACCTCTAAATAATTTTTGTCTAAACCAAACACCACTGCAGTTCGTTGAAATAAGGCATTCTAGAGTAACTTTTGTGATGTTTTTACTATAAAATAATATTCTATTAGTTTGACTTGCACTTGTTGGAATAACAAATTTTAATAAAGAGCAATTGTCTAATTCAGCAATAGCAGTTAAGATACCCTTACTGGAAGATGGAAATAATTCTACGATAAATATAATTTCAGCAGATTCATCGCTTTGATATATCACCTGACTCTCACTACTTTTTAACATAAATGATGAAGATCTTGGAATGGAATCACTAATCGGACATTCGCAGCTGCGATCTGTATCAGAACCTCTTAAGATAAGTTCTATATCCCAAGACACACTACAATTTCCACTTTCTAAGCTAGCACTTCTACACGCTACAGTTATTTTAAGGGCTCGCTTAGTGTTAAAAGAAATACTGTTTGAGCCAGATGAATCACGTTTAGGGATTTGAAATTCTAAGTTCTTTTCATCAGCGACTTCTACGCTCACTATTATAGTACAATCATTTCCAGAACTCTGGCCTACTTCCATATCAATTTCAACTGGCTCATCACTTTCAAAAATTTTTAAGCATTCCCCACATTCTAAATTAAAGCTTCCACTATAACCTTGTGAGGTACTGACAGGACATTCACATTCACGTTCAAATATATTATCACATTTATGTTTATTTTTAAATGACATAAAACACCTCGTCCATTTTCACTTAATATAATATATGCTTGTACAATTTTAATAGTGCAATGGACTGTAGCTTAAAATAAGATTTATAATTCTTTTTAACTTCTATAAATTCCTATTTAATGTATAATGTGATATAATTTACTCAATTAGCTTATAGGGTTAAGGTTTATTTAAATTGGGGTTAGGAGGTATTATCTAATGTTTGATTTTTACAAGGATATGGCTTTAGAAACTAAGTCAGTAAGTATATTAATCAAAATTCCAATTTACATATTTTTAATATATAAAGGATGGTGGAATGATGCCGCAGCCGAATGTATTATTGCATTAGTTATAGTCACTTTAACAATTGATTACCTAGCCTATAGAATAGCAGCCTATAGAAAACTTAGACGTTATAACAAGAATAAAAAGGACGGTAAGGTTTAATTTAATAGTAAAGGAGTATAAGGTTTATGGGAAAACATTCAAAACTAGGAATTAGCTCATTCATAATAGCTATAGTTTTCTTGATCTATCATGTGGTTCTGGCTTACTTTGATATTATACAAACATTTAATGATACTCAAATTATACCAGGGTATTTATATGTTTTAGGTTCTTTGTTTTCAATGATTATGCAGCCATTTGGTGCTGGATTAGGTCTAGCAGCGATACTTGAAAAAGATACCAAAAAAGGCGTTGGAATCTGGGGACTTACTATCAATGGTCTGTTTTCAATACTAACAGTATTATCAGTTATACCGAAAATATATGGGTAATTATATCTATATACTAAAGCTCAATTTAGTATTCTTATAAGAAATATTCTATCTTTGTTTACATTATGAGGAGGGTTTAAGTAGTGAAGAAAACAATAATAGGATCTGTAATTATGTTATCAGGTATAATCATAGATATGACTATACTTATAGCTGCATCATTGTATATTCCCAATATAACATCATGGAGTGGCTCATCAAAACTATGGTTCGTAATTTTTGGTGCAAAGCAATATGGAAGTGAAGTAGTTCAAAGTCTATTTCTCGGATTCCCTTTTATAATAGGAATAATGCTAACAATCATTGGATTAATTATTTTAGTAGTAGAATATTTCGATAAAGAAAAATAAGACGCATCTTCTTGTATTATGCCCTTAATAAAGTAACATGCGCTCTAATGAATATGAACATAATTTCCCACCTAAACATTTAAATGTATTACAAAAAACAAGGAGGTAATTTGAGAGCTGTATATAACAATTCATAAACAAGTTGATTAAACACTGTAAAGCATGCTTCTTGCAACCAGTGGCGGTGCTATTGAGACCAATCTTGACTTGCTCAGTGAAATTTATCGTAGGGAAGTGAATTATAATGGAATGCTGGACACGGGTACTTACACCGTTGGTGGTTGCACCACACCCGATGCCATAGCAGATAAAGCTTTAGTAACTTCGGAAGCTATGTATAAAAGGATTTTTAGTGCATAAAAGAGTCTGTAACGTAAACTGTGTAAAAATCTCCATCCTGGTTATAATCCAAACAATCAGGAAGGAGATTTTTTTATGGGAAATAGTTTAGTTGCAAAAGAGCAAGCAAAATAACTAATTGCTAACAACGACATTCAGATTCCTTAAGATATCATGAATACTCTAAAAGGTATGTTTAAGGAAGTGCTACAAGAAATGTTAGAAGCTGAAATTGGATACTACTTTGGGTTATGAAAAATATAATCGTGATACGAACTCAAAAACTAATTATCGAAATGGTTATAGCCATAAAAAAGTAAACACTAATTTAGGTGAAATTGAAATCGATGTCCCTCGTGACCGTAATGCAGAGTTTGATCAGAATATACTTTTAGCTTACTTTCAAATCCTGTCTCCCTTTCATGTCATTTATGTATACTTCTTCAAGGAGTTTA
>NZ_PQDH01000040.1 GCF_002964605.1 Vallitalea okinawensis | reverse complement strand
TGAGTACAATGATTATGATAGATTAATTCAATTATGTGATGCGCTTGCATTACCTAGTGGATACTGCTTAATGGAAAGAAGAATGGTAGATGTAGTGCTAAGACATGGAGTTAATGATTATATGCAAAGGAAGTGGAAAGCTACTTTTGACCTTAAGGACTATTTTGAAAAGATGATAGGATGCTCAATATATGATGTTTTACCACAGGTAAAAGAGAATACATTTAAATGATACTAACTAAAGTTTAGTTTAATTCACTTACGTATATAGTTGTATTACCGACATATGTCGCAAAGACGTTTTAATGGCTTATATCCGATGTCGGTAATACTTATAGTTAAGTGAAATTATCATAACATATCAGAGTATCTCTTTGGGGTCTAATTATTTGATTGAGAATTATAATATGAAGGAGTTATCAAATGTTTAGAAGCAAAGAAAAGATAATAATTATTTTAATGATAGCACTTATGGTAACAGGTTGTTCCAAAATAGATTATCAATCAGAGATAGATAACATCACTATAGAAAAAGAAAGTTTGGAAGCTGAACTTGAGAATAAAAATGCTGTTATTAATGAAATTAGCGCTAAAAATACTAATTATGAACTTCAATTAAAAAATACTCAACATAAAAATGAGGAATTAGAGGAAGAAGTTAAGCTATCAAAAGAAAAAATTAATCTTTTAGATGTACAGCTTCAGACATCAAAGGTAGAGTTATTACTAGCTCAAAAAGAAAAGCAAATTTATGATACTTCAGAAGTACGAATATACTCAGAAAGTGAATTAAAAGAAGGGATGAAATTTTCTGGTTTAACTGTTGAAGAAGTTGAGCTGGACGATAAGTATTCTCGTGTCTTATTTAGCGGATATTTTATTATGGAAGGTTTTTTCGTAATTAATGACTTTGGTTATACCAATTTAATTTTCATTGCTGATAAGGAATCTGATTATACTCCATTTTATTTTGTGAAAGAGCAGAAGTATTATGATTCTTGTGGAGTTATTAATGATGACTTAGTTAAGGAGCTTTTAGGTGATGAACTACATAATAAGCTATTCCAAGTAGGTGTTAATGGAGGTGAATACCACTTACCAGCTATAGCTGTTTTCAAAAACTATCAGCATTTGGGATATCATGAATCAGAATTAATGAATACTGCTGAATTAGTAGAAATATTAGAGATAAAGGCTGAATAGATGAAGAATTAGTTAGGTGTGTTATGAAAACTTCACTTAACCATGTGTTATCGCAAGGCTCGGGCAGGGTCAAAAAGCCTCATGGGTTTGCCAAGAGGTATTCCTAATGGGTCACGCCCTAACACATTCCTCAACCTAAGTGCGTCGTAGCACTCGTCACATTAGCCACATGCGTGGCATGAGCACCTCCTTCTAAGGTTGAGAAACGTCGGCAACACGGAACGTTATAAGAAATTGCCTCATTCGTTTCGAGGTATTTCTTTGGGGGGATGATCATTTAGTACATATAGCAATTTACATTTGTAAGATATATAGATTATTTATGTTTGATGTAGGAGGGAAAATATGAAAAATTATGCTCAAGTTTATGTGAAAAATAGTTTTGAAGCGGCAGAAATGTATTGCAAAGCTTTTGGTGCAGAAATTACATTTGAAATGAAAAATGATGACAAAACTGCTTATGCGCACTGTGAATTGTCTGTAGATGGTGAAGGATTTTTAGCATTAAGTGAAGCAGCGAATCCTTGTGACGTAAACATTGTTCATAAAGTAAAATGGGAAACTATGACGTTTAACGTTTTTGAAATGGGAAGTGAAGAGTCGGTTTGTAACGCCTTTAATATTTTGAGTAATGGCGGTGTTATTATTAATCCAATTCAGGAAGTGCCATGGAGCAAATGTTGTGCGACTGTTATAGATAAATTTGGAGTGTGTTGGTGGATTGCAATTTAATAAACCTAATGAGCATAATCTTTAGTTTAAAATATTTATTATATTATATGGTAAATGATGGTCAAAGAACTAAGGAGGTATTTGGGTGCTTTATAAGAGTCAATTAGTTTTCCTCATTGGTATAGTTATTTTTGTAGGTTGTTGTTCTAATAAGAATTTAACCCAATTAGAAGAGATAAATGCAGAAAACGTGCTTAATGAGCAAAAAAAGGTAGAGATAAATGAGATTACTACTGATGATGTTGAAGAAAAAGAGGACTTTAGTAGTATTAACGACAAGGATCAGTTTATAAAGTTTTTAAGCAGAAAATGGCTTTCCGTTGACAATGATGGTTGGATAATGGAGATAACAGATAAAGAAATAATACTTAAATTTTATGATATGGAAGATCACATAATATACTCGTACAACATTGAAGAAACCAATATTGATTGCTCAAGCTTAATTATAAATATAACTGAAGAGGATAGAACAAAAATGCATAATGAGATTAGTGGGTTTGGAGAAAAGAAAGAAGTGAATTACTTTGTTAAAATAATAATTGACGGTGATAATATGACTTATATAAATAAGTATAATGAAATAGAGGATGCTATTTCTAGTAGATGGACTTTATATGATGCCCAAAATTAAACTGTGAAGGTCACAGTGAAAAGCTTGACTACTACATATAACAATGGTTCGGGCAAGGTCATAAAGCCTTATGGGATATGCCCTCATACATTCCTCAACCTAAGTCCGTCGGAGCACTCGGCACATTAGCTCTTTGCAGGGCATGAGCACCTTCGCTCTAAGGTTGAGTAACGTCGCAAATCCGAAACGTTAGATGACATAGGAACAATTATTTCAGAGTAGTATGCAAAAGAAAAAATGAAAGGAGATACATACTAATAATGTGTAAAAGTATAATGAGAAAAAATAAGAGGCTATTAGTCCTTTTAATTCTACTCTTTACATTAACTGCTTGTAATGACGAAATAAAACCGACTATAAATGACGATATAAATAATGTACAAAACATAATGATTGAAGAATTAAATACGGAATTAGAATTATTGAGGAATTCTAACCAAGAGTTAATAAATAAGAATATTGAATTGAGTAGTGAGTTAGAAGCCATCAAGGAAGAAAAAGAAGCGAATGAATCAAAAATTTCTAAACAAGATTTAGAAAGTGAGGAAGATGAAGAAGAGTCAAAAGATATTGTAGAGACAATGAATGTTAAGGATTTATTATTAGATGGGGAGCCTTTATGGAATTATGAAGATTATAGTGCATTAAAAGTAGATAAACAATTATATATACCAGTACAACTTCTTGAGGAGTACTATAATGTAATCGATAACGATGAATTTGGTCATGTTGATGATATAGTTATAAAAGGTAGACCAATAGAAAATAAGGTATTTAAGGTTGAAGAGGTCATAAACTTTAATGAATTAGGTGAGGTGCTAGGCCAAAAACAATTTGATGAAGCTCAGAATATGGAGGAAACGACAGTATTCAATCGAGATGGGATTATATTTAACGTTGATGCAAGGTTTGTTGCATATACGATTACTTCTTCTAAATATATGACAGAAAAAGGTATAACCATAGGATCTTCAAAAGAAGAAGTCCGCCAAGCTTATGGTGATATAGGAGAGATGAATGAGGATGAATGGTTTACTTGCAAGACTAGTGCTGATGTTAGAAGAATATACTTTACATTTGAAGGCGGAAAGGTTTCTTCAATTAGTTTCAGAATAAGGTAGAGAATTAGCTTAACCTTAAACATGATGACCTATGTGGGATGTTGATTAGTGTATGTTAAGACATTTATAGTAGCTTCTAATGTGGTACTATGCAATTGTGCCAACATCTTCTAACAAAACCGATGCCATATAAGGGGTAAGGGTTATAGTGGAATTAAATGACGTCTTTTGGTGTGGATAGCAAATGAACTTTTAATGATGCTAAGAAGTGATAAGAAGCAAAAAAACGAAGTCTCTTTACAGGAACCAATAGGTATTGATAAAGAAGCAAATGCCATTACTTTAAATGATATTCTTAAATATGATAATGAATCTGTATTAGATCAAGTGGATATAAAGATGAAAATAAGACAGCTTTACGAAAAGATGAAAGAGGTTTTGAAAGCAAGGGACCAAATGGTTTTAGAAATGCGCTATGGTCTAAAAAATGGTGTAGAGAAAACCCAACGTGAAGTAGCACAAGAATTAGGTATATCAAGATCCTACGTTTCTAGAATC
>NZ_PQDH01000039.1 GCF_002964605.1 Vallitalea okinawensis | reverse complement strand
TCATTACACAAAAGTGAGAGTTTCCTATACATATTCTACAAGTTATTTTAGTCTTAAAAAAGTGGATTCGCAAAACAAACTTAACAGAAATCGCAATTATCATAAATTACTATGATTTTATGATAATCTATCTTCTCCCGTATAAATAACCCTCTATAAATCACCACCAATGATACACTCATTGAGTTAAAAATGTGATTAAATTTCTTATAACGTTCCGGATTTGCGACGTTTCTCAACCTTAGAGCGAAGGTGCTCATGCCCTGCAAAGGGCTAATGTGCCGAGTGCTCCGACGGACTTAGGTTGAGGAATGTGTGAGGGCATATCCCAAAAGGCTTCTTGACCCTTGCCCGAACTTTATGCAAATCCATTGTTATACGATGAAACTTACGGACCCTTATTGCTTTTCTATTCCTTCTCCTAAAAAATTATCTTTATGTAATCTAACTGAATCATCCTGCTTATTAACTAATATTACTTCCTGTACAGGCCCCCTTGAGGAATATATATCATCTCTTCCAGTCTGATCTCTTTCTATGTAATACTTCTTTGAATCTATTTCAAATATTTTTTCTTCTTTAGCCTCTAAACTGAAGACTGCAATATTATTTTCTTTATCATAAATAGTAAAAATCTCTTTTGAACCTTCTTCTTTATAATTCTTCTCAAACTGAATACTAAAGTGTTTATCTTCATCGCTATAATTTCTCAGTTCAAGCTTGATATCAAAGTCTATAAGTTTGTCGCCATTATATTCAATCTCGTAATACCCTTCACTTGTTTTATCAAAACCTACACTTAGTAATCCTGGTAAGTTACTCTTTATACTAATCAGTACAGAAGTTGTGATTAGATGACTTAAACTTACTAGTAATACGAAAATCATGAACGCTTTCCATCTTTTTATTTTCTTCGGTATAATTAAGCTTTTCTCAATAACAAATAGACCAGTAATGATTATAACACCAAAATATAACACTGTAAGATGTAGCCCTTTATCACCTGCACTCCATGATTTTAACCCTATAAGTTCAATAAAAGTATCACCTAAAGCCGACATATATTTTGTATCAAGACACATGTAAAAAGATATACTTACGATGAGTAACCAAATAAATCCATTCCATTTCTCCCTCATGTAATTTCCTAAGGAATTAATAACCTTAACCATAACGTATCCCCATCCCTTTCCTATTCATCCATGCGTCTATGTCTAACAGTAAAATCACATAGCTAAACACTTTTAAGCTTTGGTAAGTTTTGTTGTATAACGTTCCGGATTTGCGACGTTACTCAACCTTAGAGCGAAGAGGTGCTCATGTCACGTATGTGACTAATGTGCTGAGCGCTCCGACGGACTTAGGTTGAGGAATGTGTGAGGGCATATCCCTATAGGTTTTATGACCATCGCCCGAGCCTTGTGCAAATCTATTGTTAGAGGCAGTTCATTATCGTCTCCATAAGAAAAACTTCAACTCAAACCAAATTCCTTATAGTTCACCAATTTATTATCGCTACTTCCTATCACAGGTTCTGGATACTTAGTAGGATCAATTGTATGCAATGTTCTTGCTATCACTGGAATCACTAACCCATTCCTTCTAAACTCTCTGTTCTTCTGAAACACATCATTTAGAAGATTATATAGCCTCTGCGTGGTCGCAGCATCAACACGCCCAATCTCCTTAATCATCATTAAGAAATCAACTGCCAACTCACCTTCAATAGTTCTCGAAGTATATATCTTCTTTTCTTCATCCGTCCAGGTTCTCAATAATTTGAGTCTTTCTTTCATAGGTATTAGCCACTCAAAGGTATGTTCAAGTTCTCTTCCATACCTTTCAGCTAAAATCAATAACTCATCAATTGAATACTCACCTAAATCTATAATCTCATTCTTAACATCGAATCTATTCTTCTTCAGCTTATGAAGTCTTCTTACACTCTGTGATTCATGCTCCATCATAAAATCAAGGTAACACTGAATCCAATACTTAACCTGCTCATGCTTACTCATAGAACTAGTAATGTCCAGCTTAAAACTGTCGAAACCTTCAAACTCAGGGAAAATAGAGTTAATACGATTACACGAATTTGTCCTTCTCATCAAGCTGAGAATATCTTCCTCAGAAACATCATGCTGAATGACATAGTAGATAAAATCATCCGTTGTATTCAGTTTAGAAAATGCACCACTAATGCCGTCTAGGACAGAAACCATCGTCTCTAAGAACTTACATTTGTACTGAAATATTTGCTTTTCATATCTTGAGTAGTCAGCATTCACAAGGACGTCATAGTATGTATTTGATAATACCTTCAAATTCTCAGACATGTTGTCTGCAGGATATGTTAGTGAGAAATCACCAGTGTTGTACTTTAATCCAGAAACACCATTGATTCGCTCCTCTGTATATGTAGGATATACTTCTTGAATCCGTGCTGAAAGTAGTGACTCACTATTAACAGCAATAACTATCGTCCCATAATCCTCATCAACATCTAGAGCAAAGGCATAGATATCATCATTATCATCACTAGTTCGTAACTTCTCTATTACTTCTAGACAAGCAACCTTCAATTCTTTCTCTAACTGCTGAAAATGATTCCTCTTCAATAATCTCTTATATAACATAAAATCTCCTCTTATCAGATAATGAATTTCCTCTAACGTCTCGGATTTGCGACATTTCTCAACCTTAGATAGCTCTTATCTTAGGTTGAGGAATGTGTGAAGGCATATCCCAAGAGGCTTTATGACCCTCGCCCGAACCTTGTGCAAATTTATTGTTAGAGGATCGTTTCCTCTTCTTTAATTATTGATTGTAATATAGAGCTAACTATTTCATCTATATCTAGCAAACCATCTATTATCATATCCGAACTGGGTTTTACTTGATTAAGCATCTCTATATATGCTGCTCTCCCAAAATTCATATAGCATGTAAGTTCATCACTTATATTCTTTTTAGATGTATTACCAAAGTCTCTTAAAATTCTTCGTGCCATAGCTATATCTAAAGGTGTATCTATAAATAGTGCATAGTCAATGTATTTACTCATACAATCATTCTTATAAGCAAATGGATAATCTAATAAGATCCACTCCACTGATGATTTATTGCTGAGAAGACATTTTATATCACTGATAAATGGGTCTAAATCCCACTCATTATAATCTGCTCCATTTTCAACCCATTCTTTAAAATCTTTTGGACCATTAAAATCATAGTCATCAAAATAAAATGTTTTTACGTTTGGTAACTTCTCTTTCAAGTTATTTATAATAGTAGTTTTACCACCACCGGAAACCGCTGAAATTGCTATCACATTTGGTCTATTAGTTTTCAATTTAATCCCTCATTCTATTTTTAGATCATACTTCAATAGTCTTTTTGCTCATCCCCCCCCCCTAGAGGAATACCTTAAAAGGAAATGTCCGCTAACGTCTGGGATTTGCGACGTTTCTCAACCTTAGATAGCTCCTATCTTAGGTTGAGGAATGTGTGAGGGCATATCCCAGAAGGCTTCTTGACCCTTGCCCAAACTTTATGCAAATCCATTGTTATACGATGAAACTTACGGACCTTATTGTTTTTCTATTCCTTCTCCTAAAAAATTATCTTTATGTAATCTAACTGAATCACCCTGCTTATTAATTAACATTACCTCCTGTATAGACCCCCTTGAGGAATATATATCATCTCTTCCAGTCTGCTCTCTTTCTATGTAATAATTCTCTGGATCTATTTCAAATATTTTTTCTGCTCTAGCCTCTAAACTGAAGACTGCAATATTATTTTCTTTATCATAAATAGTAAAAATCTCTTTTGAATGTTCTTCTTTATATTTCTTCTCAAACTGAATACTAAATTGTTTATCTTCATCGCTATAATTTCTCAATTCAAGCTTGACATCAAAGTCTATAAGTTTGTCGCCATTATATTCAATCTCGTAATATCCTTCACTTGTTTTATCAAAACCTACACTTAGCACTCCTGGTGAGTTACTCTTTATACTAATCAGTACCGAAGTTGTGATTAGATGACTCAAACTTACTAGTAATACGAAAATCATGAACGCTTTCCATCTTTTTATTTTCTTCGGTATAATTAAGCTTTTCTCTATAACAAATAGACCAGTAATGATTATAACACCAAAATATAACACTGTAAGATGTAGCCCTTTATCGCCTGCACTCCATGATTTCAGCCCTATACGTTCAATAATAGAATCACCTAAGGCCGACACATATTTTGTATCAAGACACATGTAAAAAGATATGCTTATGATGAGTAACCAAATAAATCCATTCCATTTTCCCCTCATGTAATTTCCTAATGAATTAATAACCTTAACCATACGTATCCCAAGCCCTTTCCTATTCATCCATGCGTCTATGTCTACTAGTAAAATCACATACTTAAACACTTTTAAGCTTTAGTAAGTTTTGTTGTATAACGTCTCGTATTTCCGACGTCCCTGACCCGGTCCCTCAGAGCCCTTCTTCTTGGTGGTGCTTGCACCAGGTGAAG
>NZ_PQDH01000038.1 GCF_002964605.1 Vallitalea okinawensis | reverse complement strand
TTTACCAACTACCGACTGCATTGGTAACTTGTTATCTACATTAATCATTCTAATACCTCCCAGTAAATGTAATGTTTCTATTTCGCCTAACGTTTCTGTGTTCACGACGTCACAACACCTTAGAAGGAGGCGCTCATGCCCTGTCAAGGGCTAATGTGCTGACTGTCCCAACGGGCTTAGGTGGTGGGATGTGTGGAGGGCGATGACCCTATAAGAATACTACGCCCGTAACGTATGTGAACACATTGTTAGAAGAAGTTGTTTTATTCACTTCAATTACGCTCAGCCTCTTTACGTACAATATCCCTACACAAAATCATTTTTTTCCTCTTCGCCTATGCCACTCATTCCAGAAAGCAATATATCCTTTTCTATCAAATTCATCTTCAGGGAACTGTTTACTACAGCATATGGACTAATATCTCTCTATTTCATCAGCAAAATCAAACACTTTCTCTTTATAATTTGATAGTCTGATTTTGGTTTCTGCACCACTTTTAGTAATGAGTAAAACGTAGTTATCCTTATGAAGAATTGTCCAGTCAAGACCATTTGAACATCCAGAAATATTCACCTCAGTTAAATCTTCATTTGCAATTAAGAAGTATCCACAACATGGAAGCATTTGAAGGTCTTCCCCCAAAATATGTTCCTCTGTTATTGACTTTAAAAGATACAACCCTGTCGCACTTACCGTACATGATTCTGTATAACATTCCTCACCTATTTTAACTTCTAAATCTCCATGTAAACATAAATCATCTGGATTATCTTGTTGCTCATCTATCCAGTAAAGTCTCTTAATCTTTATGTCAAACAATAATATTCACCTTCTTATCTGTATATAACTTTTTTATCAATCATTCATAAAGATTAATATAATAACTATTGATAGCCATCAACAACCCATTATTATTATACCCAGAAAAAGTGCTCTGAAATGAATAAAGCAATTTCTGCTAACGTCTCGCATCTCCGACGTTCCTGAACCGGACCCTAAGGGAATACCGTCTTAGCGTGCTTGCACCGGTGAAGGAATGTGGTGAGCCTGACCCGTTAGGAAATCATCGCAGGCATACCAAGAGGAATACCCTGCGAACCCTTGTGGAGATGTATTGTTAGCAGACGTTCTCTAAGTAATATGACCTGATTAGCTAGTTTATGATGGTTTTATTATGGCATTTTTTCATTTTTCTTTGATGTACTTAATTTCAATAAGTTCATCTTCACCATACTCTTTAATAATGCTTTTTACTAATCCTACACCCTTAACGTAATATCTTTTAACTTCAAAATCATCTCTTGTAAAAGAAACTTCAATTGCATAAAATATTCCAACTGGAGTTTTTACTTTAACATTAATACCAGTAATTTCAAATTTACCTCCTGTATCATCAGTCCATTTTGTGCCTACTTTTAACGGAGCTTTTAATATTATCTTACTCTTATTTGGTTTAATGGTATCTATATAATTTTCTTCAAATTTTCCATTACCTACTTCTTGAGAATAAATTAATGATATATCATTTTCAGAAATCTCATAAATACGTATTACTCCTGTTCCTGTATCTACTTGTTTAACTTGAGCTCTTCCGTTCTCAATCTTATCAATTGTATGGGTAAACCCAGAATTTTCAAAACCTCCACTAAATTCTTTTATCATTTCTTCTTTTGGAAAGTATTCTTGTACTCTTAATTCATCATCTCTTACATTCTTTGCATTAAAATTTAGTATTATGAAAAAAAATAATAAAGCTAAAACAACACCGAATAAAATAAGTGCTTTTCTTCGCAAATTCTTTCCCCCTAGTTTTGAATTCTCACTTACTAAATGTCTGCTAACGTTCAGTTATTACCGACATTTCACAATCTTAGATAGCTCTTATCTTAGATTGTAAAATGTGCGTAGCCAACGCTAATAAGCTTGTTATATGAAGTAAGGCCATAAAATCCAAGTGAAATACCCTAGCTCTTATGGTTTTATTATGCATCACTTTGTTCTGGCTTCCAACCAATTTTTCCAGCCCATTTATCAGCTCTAAATATAATATCCCAACATATCTTGCTTTTACCTTCAACGTAGGCTACTCTATTATTTCTATAGATTTCAGCTAATCGAAACTTCTCTTCTTCATATAACTTCGCATCAAGTGAATGAGTTCTTAGATAATCTCTAAATAATAAAGAGAATTGTTCATGCCAACTTCCTATTTTTCTCACGTGTATATGCGTTCTTCTATTTCCTGGTTTCTCCCTAAAATATCGTTTTGTTTTCTCAGGATTATTTTTTCTATATTCATATCCCAATTCATTTAGCGGTAGCTTATATAAATCTAGTTCCTCTAATGAATCTACAGATATTTGTATATCTATAATAGGTTTTGCTGCAAGATTTGGTATTGATGTTGAACCAATATGATCAATTCTAACTTCAACACCGCCCAAAGATTTACGTATTTCTTTAGCTGTACACTCAAATAATAATGGCCATTCTTCTGAATATTCTTGTATAATAATTTTATCCACCATCCGTATCCCCCTCAATGTTTATTACTACAATTCCAATAACTCTACTTATTCAAACAATAATATAACCGTCAACTTTCCATCACCTGATTTTAAGACCCTAAAGAATGACCCCGATATTTATGGGCTTATTTTATATAACGTTTTTCATGTTTACAATGTTCCTCAACTTTAGAAGGAGGTGCTCATGCCCTGAAAAGGGCTAATGTGCCGAGTGTCGCGACGCGTTTAGATTGAGGAATGTGTGAGGGTGACCTTATAGGAATACTCCCTTGGCGACCCGTGAGAACTCCCCTACCCGAACGAACGTAAACATTTTGATTGACGATGTTTCCTTACTCAGCTTCAACACTCATCCCTTCACTAAAACTAAATATTTCTTGGCTATCATCTGAAAATGTGATTATATAGTTATCGCCTACTTGTATAATTGTTAAAATATCTTTTCTGTTATATCTCTTTTCTATTTTATTTACAAGACTCAAATCAACTCGCACATTGTTATCAATGACTATATTGGTATCTTCACTAAAAAAAACTACTATTAATGAAAATAAGACTATGCAAATATGACTCATTATTGTTTTACCCGATAAATGAATTCGTTCAATAAATAACTTAAGTCTATCTTTATCCTTAAGTCTATATGAACCTAATTTCAGTCCAATATACATGGATATAAACACTCCAGAAGAAGCTCCTAGAGAGCTTATAATAAACCTAATATCGAAAATATTACTGTTAAAGTATGCCGTTATCAGTATTATCAAGTATAATATCAAATAAATAATACTGCTTTTCATCAACCTAAAATTCATCTTTTGCCTCCCTGACAACTGCGAATTCTTTAATATATTTACCACGAAGTAAATTAAAAGATATTATTATCCTTATATTGAGCAATCATTATAAGCTATCGCACATATCCTAATGTTTGATGACCATGAAGAATACCCCGGAATGAGTAAGGTAATGTTGTCTAACGTCTCGTATTTCCGACGTCTCTGAATCGGACCCATGAAGCCCTTCTTCTTGGCGGTGCTTGCACCCGGTGAAGGGATGTACGTAGCGAACGGAAATATTATGTTAGATGATGTTCCTATCGCCATCTCGCCAGCAACTACTCTAAACTAAAATCATATATCTTATTATTTATAAGATGAACCATATATGAACCTCTACATGAAAAAATGGATTCATTAACCTCTTTATCATCTGCATAAAGTTTAAACTTATCAATTAACTTTAAACTATTAGTAATAGTACGTTTGTATAGTTGATATTCATTATGATTGCTATATCCTCCTCTAAATAATATATATTTATTACTTACTAGTAGACCATCAGCTCCTGAAATATTAGGCTTATAATACGTAATACTACCATTTCCATCTATTCTCCCTAATTCAAATTCTGTATAATAGTAAAACCATATATCATTATTATCGCTAATATTTAAAGCATAACAATCACAGATAAAATGGTCATCATCTCCTTCAAATCTAAACTTCTGATTACCATTAATATCCCAAGAAATTAATCCACAAGAACCAATTGGATTGCTCCAACCATAATTTCCAAATATGCCTTCATCATAATATGAAGTCCATATATCATTATTGTTTGAAACAAGAACGTCTTGAATTCCATCACCAAGTACAAATTCTCTTATCAGATTACTATTTTCATCTATAATCTTAGCATTATAATCCTGTTTATCCTCAGAGTAATATCTGCATCTTCCTCCTACAAGTAAATAATTACTTTCATCAATACTTTGAATAAAGTGATAATAGAACTTTTGTTCTAACAAATCAAGACAATATATATCTGAATTATTATAACTATTAATTTCAATAACTCGATAATTATATACTTTTACAGTTTTTGCTTGTACAAACATTCCATCAATTCTTTCAGGAACCTCATTAATACACAACACTAGAATTTTTCTGTTTCTGGATATCTGTATATTCACTACTCTGTAGCCCTCAAGATATTCTTGAATGTCAATTAGGTAGTTTAGTTTTTTATTATCTTTCTTCTTTAACATTTTATTTCCCCCATATAATACAAAGATAGGAATTTCATCTAACGTTCTGGATTTGCGACGTTGCTCAACCTTAGAATGAAGGTGCTCATGCCCTGCAAAGGGCTAATGTGCCGAGTGTGGCGACGGGCTTAGGTTGGGGTATGTGTGAGAGTATGTCTCATTAGGCTTTATGACCCCCGTCCAAACCTAGCGCAAATGTTTTGTTGGTATTATAAGTATATAACAACCAGTTAATTCTGGATTGATTTATAGCTTTTATTCTATAATAAAGCTATAT
>NZ_PQDH01000037.1 GCF_002964605.1 Vallitalea okinawensis | reverse complement strand
CACGGCACATTAGCTCTTGCCAGGGCATGAGCACCTTCGCTCTAAGGTTGAGAAACGTCGCAAATCTGGAACGTTAGCTGAAATCTTTTCACTTGATTTGATTAGGGATATTCTATTGGGGTAAAATTGGGATAGTGAAAAAAGTACCTATAGTATGTGAGGTCGTAGGGATAAAATATAAGTATAAAGCGATAGTCTTTGGTTTTGATTATACTTTGGCGGACGACACGTCTAAAGGCACTCTTAATGTATAATTAATACAATACAGTGGGTTTACCTAGTGATTGGCGTATTTTAAGTGGAGGGAAAATTGATGAATGATTTAGAAAAGCAAATCAACTTTATAAAAGAAATTGAATTACTGAAGACAGTAAAGAGACAAAATCTTACACTGGATGATATGAGGCAAGAGAATAGTGCAGAACATTCATGGCATTTGGCTATGATGGCAATGGTGCTTGTAAAGGGAAATAGTATTTCAGATGAATCATTACTGAAAATCATTAAATTGCTTTTAATACATGATTTAGGTGAGATTTATGATGGAGATACGTTTCTCTATGATGACGAGGCAAGAGAGAAATCTAAGTCTTTGGAAGAAAAAGCAGTAATTAGACTTGCGGGTATGTTACCCAGGGAGGGCGAAGAAGAGATACTTGGATTATGGAAAGAATATGAAGAAAGAAGTACATATGAAGCAAAAATTGCAGGTGCATTAGATTCATTACAACCACTTCTTAATCATTCTATTACTGCACCAGATGAACAAAATCCGTATGGATTGGAAGAAAATCAAGTGATTGATAAGAAGAAGCATATCAAGGATGATATGCCCGAGTTATGGCCTGTTGCAAAAGAGACAATTGAGAAATGTGTTGATAAAGGCCTGTTTAAAAGAAGGGATGGATAGGTTTTCGGTATATGTCGGTACTGAGTATTACTTCATCTAATACCATGTTCATATCCAGCAAGGGTAATTTATAAATTATAAGGTTAAATACTATTTAAGGAGTCTTGACGAGTTCGTAAGGCTTATAGTATAAAAAAATAACAAGGTATTCCTTTGGAGTTGCGTGAATAGACATCAGCTAACAAAATGTTCCCACAAGGTTCGGGTAGGGTCATATTCTCAAAGGTCGCCAAGGTGCATTCCTATTGGGTCGCCCTCACACATTCCTCAACCTAAGCGCGTCGCGACTC
Organism: Vallitalea okinawensis; assembly: GCF_002964605.1. NCBI lineage: Bacteria > Bacillati > Bacillota > Clostridia > Lachnospirales > Vallitaleaceae > Vallitalea > Vallitalea okinawensis. Next base: position 4,496 of record NZ_PQDH01000037.1, on the reverse strand, counting down.
TCGGTGTATTAGTCACATGCGTGACATAAGCACTCTCGCTCTAACGTTGAGAAACGTCGGAAACACGGAACGTTAGCTGAAAGAATGTACTAGTTTATTAGCAAGATAAGGAGGGGATTTACATGAACATTCCAAAAACATTTATTTCTTATTCACATGATTCTCAAGAACATAAGAAATGGGTTTTAGACTTAGCAACAAGATTAAGGTATACTGGAGTTGATGCTATTATTGATCAGTGGGAGTTAAAAGCTGGTGATGATATACCATCATTTATGGAAAAAAATTTAAATAATGCAGATTATATATTAATGATTTGTACTGAAAGATATGTTGAAAAAGCTAATTTTGGGTCTGGTGGAGTAGGATATGAGAAAATGATAATAACTTCAGAGTTGTTATCAGATATAGATAACAATAAAGTTATACCGATTATCAGACAATATGGAACGTATCATGTTCCAACCTTTTTAAAAACTAAAATGTTTATTGATTTTTCTAATGATGACTCATTTGAATATAGTTTTGATGAGCTTATAAGAAGATTACATAACTCTCCATTATTTGAGAAACCTGAAATTGGGAATAATCCATTTCAACCTATAAATGAATCAAGACCAAATAGGAAAGGTGATACCCTATTAGAATTAATGAAAATAGTGGTTAATCATTTTGAACTATCAACAAAAGATTATATGGACTATGAATTTATTGTAAGAGAGATGGGAGTATCCAGAATTTATTTAGATCTAGTTATCGAGGAAGCTATTGATGAAGGTCTTGTTGAACAAAGTAGTTACAAGTCACTATATATAACAAATAAGGGAAAGCAGTATGCAATTCAACATAAATTAGTAGTGGTCTAGTTTATGGCAATGGTCCGAACATTCCATCAGCTAACAAAATGTTTGCACAAGGGTGCCTGGAGGAAAGCTTTTGGGGTCAAACCAGTCGGCACCACATTCCTTCACTGGGTGCAAAGCACCACCTTCGAAGTTAAGCTTTGAGGGTTCAGTTCAGGAACATCGCAAACACGAAACGTTAGCAGACATCTACACCTCAATTTCAGAGATATATTTTGGGGTCTTAAAAAGATAGTATTTTCCTTGATTGTTATTATTAAGAAAGGATTGATGAAAAAATGGGAGCATGGGGAACTGGATTATTTGAAGATGATATAGCATTGGATTGCTTTGAAGAACTATGCGATTCAAAAATTAATAATTATATATTAAGAGCTTTAGAAATAGTTGATAATGGAGAATACCTTGATTATGATGAATGTCAGTCAGTAATAGTTTCAGGATGTGTAGTTGATGTTCTCCTAAATGATGCATCTTATAATGGAATTGATAAAAGTAGGATTACGGTAAAAAAACAAGATATGGACGATGTCTTAAAGTTGAAAGAAAGCGTTATAAAAGCGCTAGGAGAAATTTTATCTGATAGATCAGAGATTAAGGAATTATGGGAAGAGAATGAAGAGGAATATCTTAATTGGAGAAAAAATATAGAGGATTTGATTAATAGATTAAGCAGCTGAGTCAGAAGAGTTTTTATGCTTTTCATGCATGGGGATGAAAAGAGTACAAATTTTTCATGGCGATAGTAACACACATGTAAGAGATATATAACTATGCTAAAAGATTAATATAAGAATACGATACATAAACTTAAGCGTGATAAATGATTTTAATAAGTAGATGGAGTGCTTATTGATTTTGAGGTGTAGACATCTTCTAACAAAAGATTTGCACAAGGTTCGGGCGAGGTCATAAAGCCTAATGGGACATGCCCTCACACATTCCTCAACCTAAGTCCGTCGGAGCACTCGGCACATTAGCCCTTGTCAGGGCATGAGCACCTTCGCTCTAAGGTTGAGGAATGTCGCAAATCCGGAACGTTATATGAAATAATTCTGCTTTCTTTGATCTGAACATTGATTTGTACGCGCTCAGACAGGATAAATGATAAGTTTTTGCTAGTAGCTTAGTTAATATCGATATTGGGAGATGTAAACTATGGAAGAAATCAAACATAACTATTATAAAGGATTTGAAGATGAACCTGAAATTCAGTTTACTTGTTCTTACTCTAAGGATAGAAGCAAAGTCCTGAAAATTTGGAATGGATATTTTGATAACATAATGAATGCAATTCAACCTGAAGTTAGTGGATGGACAAGTATAGCTTATTATTACCATTTACATGAGGGGTGGTATAAGGAAAGTCCATGGAGGATACAAGATATCGACTCAGCTGTAATGCAATTTAAGAAGGTAGATATTGGTGTTTTGGATAGAATCACTCAAAAAGTTCTTAATGACATTTTAGAGTTATTAATAGAAGCTCAAGCTAACAATGAAACTGTATTGATATCTTATTACTAATTTAAGACTTAAAGAAATAAACACATATTCAAAGAAATTAGAATTGCATGAGGAGGATTAATGAATTAAATGGAAGTAAAAATTGACGAAATTCTGTCTGATAACGAAGTTATTATTTCTAATAAATATGGAGTTGCCAAAGCAAAATGGATAGGTGAGTTGCCCGAAGAAAACTCAAACAAACATATTGAAGTTGAAATCAAAAACACTTTAGAATGGGGTGTTGATATACTTAAATCAGAAGAAAAGATGTATAATTTGGGTACAGAAGAAGGTAGCTTTTTCTTAATTGGTTGTTTAGAATCATATGAAACTGATGGATATACAGTAGTAAGATGTGGAGAAAGTATTATTTTTTTAGATACAATAGGTAAACCTTTTTTTAAAAAAGAATATATTAAGGTCACAGCGCAAAATGTTGAGTTTTATGATATTAGAATATAAGCTTAAAATAATTATTTGCTGGGAAGATACACAAGGTAGAGCAGAATTACTCCATATAACACTGTTTCTGCGCAGGGGGTTACTAGGGAGAGTTTTTAGGGATTATACACCCACACCTTCTCACTGGGTGCAAGCACCACCAAGAGTGTATTTCTCGGGGTCCAGTTCGAAGACGTCGCAAACACGAAACGTTAGTCGCAATATTTATCCTTAATTTGATTAGGGTATTGTAAAAAGTAATAGATAGACTTAAAGCATTAGTATATCGGAACATTGTATATTTACCTATTTTAAGGTTAAGCGAGGTATAAATTATGTTTTCAGATAGGGTTAAGCAATTACAAGATGTATCAGTAGAGAAAGTGTTGTTTGATATTTTCAAATATCCAGTTACTACTAAAAACATTGGACATAATGATGATTTGCGCAATTATGTTATTAGTGTAGAGGATACCTATATTGTGAAAATATACGGTGATAAGATGCGTTGGAAAAAAGAAACACAAAATCTTATTCAGTTGAAAGAATCATTATATTTAACACCTCAACTTATCGACTTTGGAATGATCGATAGTAATATTGGCTGGATAGTTATGACTTTGCTTCCAGGTAAAATATTAAAAGATAAGTTTGATAAAATGCAGAGAGTAGTCCAACAAGAACTATGTTATAAGTTAGGTGGTTTATTAGCGGATTACCATATAAAAAACAAAATCTTACAAAATGAAATATCTATAATAAATAACCGTCCTTCAATGTATACTAAGAAGACTTATTGGCAGTATGTGTATGATCGGTACGAGTATAATAAAGAAAAGATCGTTAAAAAGCAGTATTATGGAGATGATAAGATATACCAATTGACCTTTAATGAGCTTGAAGTATGGTTTAAAGGGAATAGTGAAAGTGATAATAAGATGTTCTCATTATGTCACAACGATTTTAGCTTACGCAATCTATTATACAATGAAATTGATAATACATATGGATTGATTGATTTTGAATTGAGTTTTTATGCACAAGTAGAATCGGATTTTTCTAGCATATTGATTGATTTGGTTCCAATGGGATTATATCAAGATTTTTGTAATGGCTATTATAGTACAAATAAGAGTATATCGATGAATAAAGAAGAGATTCGTATATATATGATGTTAAAAATTATTGAAATATGTAGCTGGTCCTATGAACGTGCAAATGACTATTATACCAGTTCTCTTGATGTTCTAAAGAACTTCTTACTTAAGGTATAATGTTATAATAATGCTAGGGTATTCCTTTAAAGTTGCGGCTAAATACAGCGTCTAACAATGTGTTCACATTCGTTTGGGGAGGATATTCTTCAGGGTCAGCCCTCACACATTCCTCAACCTAAGCGCATCGCGACAGTCGGTGCATTAGCCCTTAACAGGGCATGAGCACCTCCTTCTAAGGTTGAGAAACGTCGTGAACACGAGACGTTATACGCAATTCTCACTCTTGGCACAGGCTGATGTATGTAGGCAGTTATAAAGCAGAAAGCAGAAGATAAGATGATTAATAGTAATAGCTAAATTGATCTGCGTATAAGGAAGTGACATAGCTTTGTAAGTCAATCATTGTTGAAGTCAAATTGACTTACATAGATATATTGATTAAATAATAGTAAGAAGTTTTGTTTAT
>NZ_PQDH01000036.1 GCF_002964605.1 Vallitalea okinawensis | reverse complement strand
TTTACCAACTACCGACTGCATTGGTAACTTGTTATCTACATTAATCATTCTAATACCTCCCAGTAAATGTAATGTTTTTATTTCGCCTAACGTTCCATATTTCCGACGTCTCTGAACTGGACCCACAGAGCCCTTCTTCGCAGGCGGTGCTTATACCCAGTGAAGAGATGTGCGTAGCGTACGGAAATATATTGTTAGGTGAAGTTGGCAACGGGAGCTTTGATTTCATTATCAAAAATTATAGTGACAACAAATCTCTACTTATGATACGGTTCACCGTACCTCACTTCAATGCGGTTTTTAATCCACATATTCCACTACTAGAAAAATGGATTTTCGTCACTAACTATAAATTCTTCATTATAAGCTATTAAGTGATTTGATATTAAGGTGTATTCCTCATTTTCAATTAGAAAAGTGGTGAAGCAATGATTATTCGTACCTATCTCATAACTTAACACACCTATATAATTCTCACCATTAATTGTAAACACCTCTAGTCCTATTGGTACGGTCAAATCATTAAACCTTAGAACTTGTTCTATAGTAGCCAAATCCTCTTCAGTAGAAAGTTCTTCTTTAATATCTAAACTTAATGGGTTATTTATTGTCCCATAAAACATTGCATGATATTCATAGTGTTCTGAATCTCCATCGTTATTGATGTCTATATCAATTATCATCGACTCATTTACATTTTCATATAACAACGAGTTGTATTTTATGACAAACATATCATTGATTCTAGCTTCGACGTTATCAATGAGCTCATCATATTTCACATCTACTTGATAAGTTTTAATAACATTTATGTCTTTTTCAACAGTTTTAATTTCTACTGAATCGGCCAGCATTCCCCCCTCAAAGGAATATATGCTTACACTGAAAATACTTCTATTACCAATATCTATGTTTCCTATAATAAAGTATTTATCATCTTTATAATTTATGAATCCATTAATTCCATGCATTAAATTGGTACGCATAAAATTACCATCAGCAGTAAATTTACCATCATTTTTTTTTAATATTTTAAATGAGGATATTCCTATTGTTCCATCTAATTGATAAACTATCAATTCCTCAATGCCATCAGAATCAACATCAACTAGATAACTTGAATCATACCACCTACGATACTCCATCATCGAACGAGTATTTTCTTCAATATTTAAGCCTTCCAAATCAAAATTTTTATATTGTAAACTACTCTTTTCTAAGTATTCATAGAGTGTACCTGAATAATACTTATACAATATATCCTGAATTAAATCTTTAGGTATGTTCTCAGCTTCTAATAGGTAATCCACTTTAATAACATCTTCACCATCATTTAATCTATCATATAATAAATTATTAGACCCGCTTGGTATCATATAATTTTTTGAAGCAAATCTTAGCCACATATTACTATCTTGATCTAGTTCTAATTCATCTATCATAATTCCTATATTAGAGAGAGAATAGTTATGTAATAATCCTGCTGATTGCAAAGTATAATCATAAGCTAATTCAATATTTTTCTCAGTTCCCAGGCCAGTATAGTACATATGCCCAAGAGCATTTAATGCTTTAGGAAACATTCTATCAGCAGCTTTTTCATACCACTCGAATGCCAACTCGTAATTCACTTCACCTGAAAAACCATGATAATAATGATAACCCACATTAAACATTGAAGCTAAGTTTCCACTTTCTGCTGACTTTTTACTCCAATTTAATGATTTATCATAATCTTGCTCTACACCATATCCATTGAAATAATAATAAGCTAAAGTGTTTTGTGCATCAGCATCTCCTTCATTAGCTTTCATAAAAAGAGCCTTTATATTATCACTTAATTCACTATCTAAATTAGATGATTCGTTTTCAATATCAGAATTAAATTTTGATTCTTTATCATCAACATTATTTTCAGACGAGTTCTCATTACTAGAATCTGTTATCACATTTGTAACTATAGATTCTTCATCATTAATTGCGCTAGTTGACAAATTGCTGTTTGTATTTTCACTTGTTCCCTGTACACAAGAAATTAAAAAAATGGCTGATAATACCATCATAATTAATCCCATCTTCCCCCTATGATTTTGTTTCTTGTATTTAGTTTTCTCCAATAATATATTCATTATATTTCATCCCTTACTTAAGATTTTACAACTAAACTTAATGACATTATTAAAAACCGCAGTCACTTATGATATGGTTCGCCTTATCATATCTTAAATAAAATCCATTTAAACATAAATATGGACATTATATTACCTAGTTGACAATTTCACCTAACGTTTCGTGTTGCTGACGTTCCTCAATCTTAGAACGAAGGTGCTCATGCCACGAACGTGGCTAATGTACCGAGTGTTGCGACGCACTTAGATTGAGAAATGTGTGAGGACTCGACCTTTTAGGAATACCTCTTGGCTATCCTGTGAGGATTCTTGACCCTGTCCGAGCCTTGTAGCAACATATTGTTATAAGATGTTATCTCACTCAGCTTTAAATCTTTGCTTCATCATTATTATAGTTAAAGATTGGATATCTTACTTTGAACTCACCTTTTTTATGATATTTGAACTCTGGCTTTCTTTCTGATGAATAATAGTCTCTAATAAACGAAACTGTTTGAAAGATAACTCTTGTAAGTTTCATAGACTCTGCAATAATATTCTTATTTTCATAGTATTCAAATTTACAGATTTTATCATGAGCACCTTCAAAAATACTATCTGGAATTTTTATGTTAAAAACTAGCCTCTTGTCTTGAATCCTATAATAGCTCTTTAACATACATTCTGTATAAAATTTATAAGATTCAATATCATTAGTTGCATTATTAATTTCATCAAGTAAGTCATCTTTTAACACTACAATATTATCAGTTGTAGCAAAACTTTTAAAATGAACTAAAAGATTTCTGATGTCAATAAAATAATATATTAAATCTGTATTTGAAAGCCATTCATACAATGGACAATTTGTTGTACCAGCATTATACTTGCTAAACGAATTGGGTAGATCTTTATTTTCAAATAATGGATAAACCATTTTTGATAAGTTGTCTAAGGTTATCTTAGTTAGATTTACAAATGAGTAAAACTCATAATACAATTTTTGTCCAGATTCACAATTTAATATAATTATTGCAGGTATATCTTCCCCACTATTTATTCTTAATCTTACTTGTTCTCCTATATCTGAATAATAAGTTATTAAATTTTTCATATGATAAACTAAACCATGTAAATGCCATTCATATCTTTGAAATCTATGGATCATGGCATTATTACTTTTATGCAAATTCCTAAGTGTTGATGACGCCCAAAATTTCATTCTATCTAATTCTTTATCCATTTCTGTTATATCTGTTTGAAATCTGCTCATCTTCTCCTCCATATTACTTAATTTCTCTGTAGGTCCAAAACCTTCTTAAATACTTACGTAAATGATTAAAAGCTCTAATTCTCAAGAGGAATCCCCTGTAATGAGTGAGATAATGTCTTATAACGTTCCGTGTTCACGACGTTTCTCAACCTTAGAAGGAGATGCTCATGCCCTGTTAAGGGCTAATGCACCGACTGTCCCGACGGGCTTAGGTTGAGGAATGTATGAGGGCTACTCCCAAGAGGCTTTTTGACCCTCGCCCGAATGAATGGGAACACATTGTTATCTGAAGTCCAAACCCGGAAGCTACCACATGCTCATACCTAGTTATGTTCTTTCCTTGAACTACCAGCATGCGATTTCCTGCTATGGCGACTTGAATTATCAACTTAATTCTTCAACAAACAAAAATGGTTTTCACTTATATAATCTAATAAGATCCTTCACAAATATTTCTTCATTTGTAAATTGAATTTTATTATTGCTTAAAAATCCATCTAATGATTCGATTGTTTTTTCCATAATAGAGATTTTCCATTTTTTACTTAAATCTTTTTTAAAACTGATATAAATTTGATTTTTTAATGGTTCATATACAATTGAACACAGAGTATCCTCCTGACTAGTTTTACTTAAAACTTCAAAGGCTTCATTTATTCCAAAGCTATGAATATTATCATGAATATATTCATGAGCACAAATATATCTATCAGCACCTCTACCATATACTTTATTATAATTTGCTTCCTTAAAATCCCCATTTGGAAAATTAGTCATGATAATAAAATCATTATGACTAGGAGTTACTATATTTGTATCATTCCCTTCTTCCAGAATAAATGCATCACCAGTTTTATCAGCGATAATAGTATGTAGCCCTAAATCTGGGAATAATGGATTTCTAGGATACGAGATTACTCTTTTATTAAGAATTTCCAAAAATTCAGATGTTTTTCTTGTTTTCTTTAGCGCTTCATCAAAAATATCAAAAGCAAACCAATCATTTTCGTTACAACTTGATTTAAAACCTTGACTATATTCTACTGCTTGAGTACAGATAAAAAGACCCTCACTATTAAAACCAGCGATATCCCTGTATTTGTTATCTAATAAGCCTGAAAAGTAAAATAAGTTTATATCATTATAACTATTGACTTTTAGTTTTAAATCAATTTCATCAGTATCAAAATTCATACCATAAATAATTTTTTCTTGTCCGTAAACTGCAAAACTTGTACACATTTTGGAACTTCCTTTCAATATATAATTTTGGCATATAATATGCTTAGAGTATTTAGAGAATCATTTAATCTTCAACATGGCCAGTAGCATTAGCAACTTAATACTTATCAACCAATATGCATAGTCAATAATACTAAGCCCTCATAACCTTATAATCGACCCAAGTCTACTTTGTAAATCACCTCCATGTTTTTTTTACACTTAGGGTTTGGATTTCAGATAACGTTCCTGTGTTCACGACGTCTCAGCACCTTAGAGGTCATTGCTCATGCCCTCAATAAGGGCTAATGCAATGAGTGTCCCGATGGGCTTAGGTGGTGCGATGTGTGAGGACATTTCCCAAGAGTAATACCCCTAGTCCGAACGAACGTGAACACATTGTTAGGCGATGTCATAACCGACTCTAGCGTAATCGACCTAACTCCTTATCTGCTTCTAATTGTAATTTCCTAGTTACTGGCCCCATATATTTACTCGCTTTATCCAGTACTATACTATCATTTCCAAGTGATTCTAGAATAGTGACCGAAATAATATTAACAAGTGTATCTCCTTTTGTCCTTAGTATCTCTTCTAAGTAATCAAATACATTAGTCAATAATAATGTATTATGCTTGTTTGCTTCTAGTAAGCTGAGTATTTCAGGCATAAAAATATCCTCTATTACTACCGTTTCAAGCCTTTTACCAAATTGATTCAATGATTCATTATATTTACACCTTGTACTAGGAAAAAATTCAAGCATATTATCAAAAAATAAATCTATATCACTTTTCCTTGATCTCATCTCTTCCAATAACTCATAAAGATAAATCTCAAGATCATAATCTTCCAAATGAAACAGATCTACTATATTATATGGGAACTCATGTCCATTCTCGCGATAATAATACTGAACTCGTCCTGCGTCTTTATGTGATTTAGAATACTTATTTTTTATCATCTCAACTAGTTGTAGAAATCTGAAATCAGGATCAATCATCCATATTTCCTCAACCAACTTCATAATTCTTGGTATTCTATCAATCCTTCTCATAATAACTCCTTTCATATTACAAGCCATACATCTAAAAACTAGGTTATGATTTCGCCTAACGTTTCGTGTTAACGACGTTTCTCAGCCTTAGAAGGAGGTGCTCATGCCCTGACAAGGGCTAATGTGCCGACTGTCGCGACGCGCTTAGGTTGAGAAATGTGTGGAGGGCACTTACCCTAGAGGAATACCTCGCCCGTGACGAACGTGAACACATTGTTATACGCAGTTCTCACGGACATCAAATGCCGTGACCTTTTCATTGAATCTACAAATCCAAATAACTTATACACACAAAGATTTATTTTCAATATATATGTATAAAACTATTGCATCCAAATAGCTGCTACTGCAAAACCAACCACTTTAATCCCAAAAGATA
>NZ_PQDH01000035.1 GCF_002964605.1 Vallitalea okinawensis | reverse complement strand
GCTTCTCGCTCGACTTGCATGTGTTAAGCACGCCGCCAGCGTTCATCCTGAGCCAGGATCAAACTCTCATATTAAAAGTTCATCCTGCCAGAAGTTCTGGCATTATATCCATGTTAGAATTAAATTCTAACGAAATCAAAGTTTATTTCTTGGGTATGTGTTACACTGTTCAGTTTCCAATGTTCTTTTTCATAACTTGCTGTTTTTCAACAGCGAAGACTATTCTATCAAATCTATTGTTTAATGTCAAGTACTTTTTAAAAATTAAATTTAAAATCATTTTTTAAGTTCAATTTTTGTCCTAAATCAAAGAATAAGTAAAATTTTTCATTGATTTAAAAGCATTTGTCCTTAACAACGAAGACTAGTATAACATCTCTATTCCCTAGTGTCAACAGCAATATAAAAGTTATTATTTTCAGTTAATTTATGCTCTTTGTAAGTAAAAAGGTTAAGAACATGATCGATAGTATTCAACTTGCTTTTATATCAAAATAATGGAGTCTCCTTACTATAAAACAAGAAGACTCTAGTTATAGGGTTTGTCCCTCTATTATTTTATATGGATATTCAATACACTGTGTATCGTTATTATCATTATTGATAGCATCTATTAAAAGTTCCAATGATTTAGTACCAATATGCTCAAAAGGATAGGCCACTGTAGTTAAACGAGGAGTAATAAACTTCAACATATCTAGATTATCAAAACCCATAAGGCCAAAATCCTTTTTCACCTCATAGCCTAATCCATTAAAGTGTTTTAAAATTCTTAATGCAAAGATATCGCTGGAGCACAAAATACCCGGCTTCGTTCCCATTGATATTTGCTCCTCAAGTAATACTAGATAATTAGATGATTCAATGACTTCATATCTAACAGCACTTTCCTTAACAGCTCGTAAAAACCCGAAATATCTTTGTTCCTGAGCATAGATATTCTGATTATATCGATTATTTAGAGGAGGACTTATATAAAATATTTGGTCATATCCCTTATCTACTACGAATTTAGTAGCATCATACATAGCTAGATCATTCTTAATGTCAACAAATGATATGCTATCAGAAATTTTATTACATATACTAATTACAGGTATGTCCAACGCTTTTAGTTTATTGATGTAAACTTCTTCATTATTAACTGATGCAATGATAATTCCATCTACCTGACGATCTACTAATTGTTGAACACATGCCTCTTCCATCCCTTTATCTTTCTCAGTTAATGTTAGATAAACAAAATAGTCCAACTCTTTTGCCCTACGTTCAAGTGGATTAATAATATCTGAAAAGAACTGGTTATGAAGGTCAAAAACTATTACACCGATAGTTGATGTTTTACCCTTTTTTAAACTAGATGCTAAGTAATGCCTTCTATACCCTAATCTCTCTGCTGTCTCTAGTACTAATCTACGAGTTTCTTCATTAATACCTGGTCGATTATTGAGGGCTCGGTCAACAGTTCCTCTTGATACATTGCAAACCTCTGCTAATTCTTTCATCGTCACAGCCATTTTCTTTCACCGTTCCTTATTCTCTCGTTAACTAAAAAGTAGCATAAACTTAGGCAGAAGTCAATAATGACCTCTGCCGGTTATACTATAGAGTGATGATTATTTCCTCCGATGCATTCACTGTATACTCCTTCTGGAATATAATCTTATCTTCTTCAAAAGCATATTCTAGTTCTTCTCTATTGAGAGTTATTTCTTTAATCTGATCAATAAATGATAGTTCTAACTGGCGAATTTCTAGGCTTCCATATAAAACTTTGAGAATTACTTGTTCTTTATTTATTTCAATATTTCCCCAAGCACCATCTATGGACCAGAAACTCTTAAAATCTTTTTCCGTTATAACAGGGTTAAATCCTAATCGTCTATAAGGCATATGATAACTGAATCCACTGAATGCTAATAATAGAGCATAACTAGCCATGGATCTAGCATAATTACTTCCACACTCAAATTCATTCCAAGGATTTCGTTTAAAGCCATTATAACGCTCACGAATTGCTTTAACAATATTCATTCCTTCTTCAATCATGCCTTCTTGTATCATATGTATAGCTGATTGATATTCAAAACCATTCATGGTTTCTTCAGAATAAGGTACAGGAACAACTGGTTTATACTTATCTTCTGGCCAATCGCATATGACTATCCCAGCTTCATCATATAAAGAATATAATCGGCATGGATTATAGAAATCCCTCATATTCTCCTTGAAGTTATATTTGTAGAGTGATTTCAGTGCTTCTTTTGTTTGCTCTGGATCAAATATCTCACCTACCCCACAAAGGTTAGCATGCCACGACGCTACCACTTGATCAATGGCTGAACCTTCACCTATTTGATATTTTAACTCACTATGCTCATCACTCCAATAGGCAGTGAAGATATCATAACCACCTAATGAAAGACTTTCATTATTATATTGATCAAGTATGCTTTTATCTTTTAAGTCTATTAATTGATGATAATATTTGCCATTAAAGAGATTTTTATCAGTCCAATCCTTCCCCTTTTCAAATATCTTAAGATACTCTTTTGCAGTCTCATTTTCACCTAGGTAATTAGCTAATTCTGTAGCTGCTTTTAAAGCAATCAGATAAAATCCTGTTAACCAAGAGTTTGGACCAAATAACTCCATATCCAATGTATGGTGTTGACGCCCCCAAAGAACACCTGTCTTATCTGGATCCCACTGATCATAGTTCTTCTCAGACCATGCATATTCTAGAGACTTTTTAACTTTTGGCCAAATATTTCTTAACCAGTCATCATCACCAGAAATTTTCCATTCACGATAGACTTTCAATACGCCTCCAAGTTGCCCATCAACACATGGTCTGAAGGTCGAACTCTTTGATCCTAATGGCAGTTGAAGTCTAAATGGCATACCTCCATCTTCTCTTAGGTTATAAGTATAATCAAGATCACGCATGGATCTTTCTAAATTAGGAAAAAGAAAAGGTAAGGCATATGCATAGTTCCAAACATGAGTACAGCTCCCCTCACATGATCCTCGGTAGCTCATTACACCTTCCCAACCATAAAACTCTCCATTTTCTAACCTTAAACAGGTGGGCGACTTTAATATCGATATATTAGCTGATACCGCATCGATAGCCTCTTCTGGTAAAGTTGAATCAAATAAAGTATCTTTGAAAAGAAGTGTTTCTTTATATAATCGATTCCATTGTTCTAATGAATATATAGCTGAGTCTTTCGCACTTTCAAAGAGTTTAGCATAATAATTCTTCCATTTTGGCATATTTTCTTTTGACCCTTCTTCTTTTCCCCAATATTTCACATAGTTAGGAAAATTCCATGTCAAAGAAAAACGAATAGACTTCTTTTCTCCAGGCTTAATTTCTATGACACCACATAATGATGCTGTATCAATTGAACGTTTACTACTTGAACCATTATCAATATTCTCAATACTCTTTTCATAACTACGGTTCTTTAATGTACCTTGACTAGAAAACTCCTTCCAAAAGATACCTACCTCATCAAACCAGCTTCCTCTATACCAATATTCCTGATAAGATGCCTCTTGAACGTCTGTAGCCATGCAAAGTTCACCATAATCTATACACTCATTGTCTAGTCCATTGGTCTTTAAGTTCATTATATGGAATCCACCTTCATTACTATACACATTAACAGGTGACCCATGTAATAGTGGATTTTGCAATGATAGGCAAATTGAGTATTTTAGTGTTTCTTCAGATGTATTCTCTACTTCAAACTCAAAAAAAGCACCTGGAATACTGGAATCTTTATCGTTCATTGGGATAAATGGATTAAAGGCAGTCATATCTATTTTTCCCGGAAAACTTTTATCCTTAAATGTGACAGTTGCTAATGGAAATTCACCCTTAAAAGTTACATCTTTAAAGGATGGAAAGCCTGCCATGGTTTGTCGATCTGGACCAAATCCGTAACCACGATAACGTTCATCTGAGTATAAACCTACATAATGAGTCGGTAAGTCCCCCTGTAATACTCTTGAATCGATTACTTCATTCTCATTTTCTGCTTTTATTGCAAAATGTGAAAAACCATTATAACTTCCTTTATTAGGTCTATTAAATATCTCCCAATCCTTTAAACGTCCATTACCTGTTAGACCTATGCAACCTGACCCAATTCCTCCTAAAGGAAAAGATATTTGATCTTTATGCTCTTCAGTATAAATAAAACCTTGTTTCATAATTACCTCCCCATGATAATAATGTCATCAATCGTTCTCGTGCACAATAATATTATTACACACCCCCATCTCATTGTCAATATATTTTGTGCTCGTGCACAGTAGTTGTTTTTATTATATTTTATGCTTCCTCTTGACTATAGTACTATTTACAATAGTAATTAATAAAGGAAGGGATGACTTTACTATCAAGTAAAGTCATCCCTTCCTTTTTAATATCTACTTAAACTCACTAGGATGCCGACGTTTAAGCTCTTTCACTGCATCTCCTCGTCCAGTCATTTTTAACCATTCACAATAGTCTTTTAGATGCCCTCTAGCATGATATGGTCCACCTTCTCTTATAACTGTCCAGAGTGGATCACTATCTGAATCCATGGTTGCCATCATATCGTCATGCCAGTTCAATAAGCGATGAGCACCCTCATTACATATCTCTGGATGCATCTCAGCTACATCCTCCTGTTCATAGGGATCAGTTTTTAGATTATAAAGCATTTCTTTAGGGAACAAATGATAACCATCATGGTATGTTCGCATATAAATCCAGTCATCAAACCGTACGCTTCTCTGGCAAACATGAGCACATTGTGAAAGTATTAGTTCTCTTCGTCCTAAGTTCTCACCCTCTAGTGATTTTGCAAAACTCTCACCATCCCAGCTTTCTGAAGGCTGCGCTCCAAAGAGCTCTGCTAAGGTTGGTAATAAATCTAGATTATAATGAAGTCCATCATCAACGTGATTTTCATTCTTGCCTGGCCAACGTATAATCATTGGGATGCGACAAGTTATATGATCTGCTGTCCCATGTTCGGCATACAGTCCAAGTTCTCCCAGATTCTCACCATGATCTGCTGTAATAATAATCATTAAATCCTCATAAACACCTTCATCTTTCAATGCCTGCACTAATCGACTAATATGCTGATCCATATAGCGGATACCACAATCATATCCGTCAATAAACCTATGTAAGTCTTCCATATTTTTCAAAGCACCTGGCATTCTCTCTTGATACTGTGAAGGCACTTTGTCATCATACATATTTATCTCATTCGCAGAGTGAGGTCCAACGTGCTTTAAGTGTCCCTGCAACACTTCTTCAGTTATCCATTCAGGTAAAGGCTCATCTTCAAAAGGATTACCAAATTCTTCAGGTGCTCGATACGGTGTATGTGGATCCCAATAATTAATATGTAAAAACCAGTTATCTTTCTTAGCATTGCTTTTAATCCAATCAAGTGCAACAGGAGTTACATCTTCAGCAGACTCATGACCACATTTACCCGTGTTATACATTTCATTAAAACCTGCATAAAAAGTCCATGATGAATGACGTTCAGCAAATGGACTTATAGATGCTGTATACAACCCCTGTTGTCTCAAAAATCCAGGCAGACTTTCAGTATTGAGCCTACTCATAAAATCTCTCGGTGCTCCTTCAAGTCGCATATCAGCAGCAGTACCACCATGCCCTACAACACCAGTATGAATACCAAATTGTCCACTCATTAATGCAGTTCTAGATGGTAAGCAAGGTGCATCTGAGCAATAATAATTAGTAAACCGAGTTCCTTCTTTAGCTATGGCATCAATTTGAGGCGACGTATCGCGATGATAACCATAACATCCTAAATGATCAGGTCTTAAAGTATCTAAATCTAAGAATAAAATACGCATAAGATTCCTCCTTCTTTATTTATACGTGTAAATAACATGCTACATATTTTTTCTTTAAAGTTTTCATTTGCTAGTAACTTATTAATCTACTTAATAGCCTTCAAGAATCAATTATGTAAGGTATAATGCTTAAGTTATATAAAGAATATCATATCTATTTACACGTGTCAATAATTATGTATTTACATTTTTTTAAGTGCTAACTATTTGTTCTTTTCTATTATTTTATGTATCTATTTTATCTTCTAGGATTCAATTCCTCAAATATTTTTACATAGTATAAAAGACCGAATCAAAGGATTCGGTCTTTTATGCTAAAGATTTCTATGCTGTAAATCCACCACCAATGACTCCAGCACTTTCTGTTACATAAACGAAACTATCATCATCAAGATTATGAATATAATTCTTTAACTCAATTAACTCTGTTTTCGTAATCACTGTCTTAATTAGCATCTTCTTCTTAACACTATGCGTATCTAAGCTTTGAACAAAAGTTACACCACGATCTAACTCTTTATGTATAAACTCTGTGATTTCTAAATAGTTATCAGACATGATATTAACAATAAAGATTTTATGACTACCTAAAATAACTACATCTGTAACCTTACTAGCAATATATGTACTTATTAAAGAGTAAATAATTAATGTTAAATCACCATAGATAATTGATGAAAAAATGATTATTGTATTAATCACCATAAAAAAATTACCAACTGTTATATCTTTTTTTTCCTTTAAATAAAGTCCTACTATTGCTTCAGGACCATTCGCTACACCTTGTCTTATAACCATCCCACCAGCTACACCTAATAAAACACCGCCAAAAATTGATGCAATAATAGGGTCAGTTAAAAAAGTTGGCAGTATCTTATCTACAAAACCGATATAAAAAGTAAATAGCCAGAAACAAAAGGCGGCATAATAAACTTGCTTTCTTTCATATTTTAGAAAAGCCCATATAATAATTGGTAAACTTAATAACATTAAAAGTAGCTGAACATTTAACCCTGTTAAGTTATTGATAACTGTTGCCAAACCACCCAATCCAACAGGTACCAGATTATTTGGTACCAAAATTTGGTTAAATGCTGCTGCTGCAATAAATTGCCCTACTAATAAAACAATTATTCTTTTTAATGTCTTTATTTTTTTATCCATATAACTCCCCACTCTCTCCTATTATCTTTTTATGCCCTCTTCACTATTAGCATAGCTTTTTGATAAGGTTATTGTCAATGCTTAATCGACTTTTTATTACAATACATTTTATTTTATACAAAATGAAAAACTCCCTTAGAGTCTAAGAGAGTTTTTTC
>NZ_PQDH01000034.1 GCF_002964605.1 Vallitalea okinawensis | reverse complement strand
TTGTTTATATCCGTGTTAGAACTAAGTTCTAACGAAATCAAAGTTTATTTCTTGGGTATGTGTTACACTGTTCAGTTTCCAATGTTCTTTTGGTTATCATCTGTTTTGCAACAGTAATTAATATCTTATCAGATGTTTTGACATATGTCAAGCAGTTTTTAATTTTTCTTAAATTCCCTTTTAAGATAATTAATAGAAAAATTTCAAATCCTCAACTTTAATGTCGCAATCTGTTGTTTTCTCAACAACGAAGACTAGTATAGCATCTTTAATCTAGACTGTCAACAGCTTTGATAAAGTTATTATTTTCACTCAATTTCTATTATTGCCTTTTTACACTCTTCTCTTAGTAATGAATTTAAACTCCTTAAATATTTTGAGTATATTACAGAATTTTATACGTATCTTATGATAAATATTTACTATATCTTTCATTAATAACTTTGGTGTAAATCTAAACCTCTATATAATATAAGAAAAGACCTGAAGATTATATTAACCTACAGGTCTTCTTATTCTTTTATTTCTTACATTTAAAATTTAACTTTCTTATGCTCTTTACCTGATTCATACATACCACAGATAATTCTCTGAGTGATTAAGGCTTCTTCACCAGTAATTTCAGGCTTCTTACCACACATTAAAGCTTTATAGAATTGCTCAATTTGAATAATATGACTTACTCCCCAATATGATTTGCCTATACGCTGTTTCTCGCTCTTTTTAGGGTCTACAGCTTCTTCTCTACCACTATTATACTTAATAGTTGCTGTTGAAGCTATCATATGTGCTACGCCATGTTCACAGAATAATTCAATCTCTACAGGAGCATCATAAGCATGATAATTGATCGTATGGAATGCTAGTGTAGTACCGTCTTTATACCTAACAACACCTTCTGCTGCATCTTCTACTTCAATTATTTCATGGGCTCTATTACTTATATTAGCATCGATATAATCAATATCTTTATTAATTAACCAGTTTGCTAAATCAATTGTATGAATGGCTTGGTCAATTAAAACACCACCACCCTCTTTATCCCATGTACCTTTCCAATCGCTTTTGGAGTAGTATTCATCAGAACGGCTCCAAGCTAAATATAATCTTGCTGATAATACCCGACCTAACTTTCCTTGATCTAATGCTTCTTTAATAAGCACCGAACCTGGATTATAGCGATTTTGAAAGATAACGCCTAATGTAACATCATTTTTCTTTGCTTCATCAATCATCATTACAGCATCATTATAGTTGATTGACATTGGTTTTTCTGTCATGACATGTATGTTACGATTAACAATCTCTTTTTCCATAATGGGATGCAGATAATGCGGAGTACAAATGTGTACTACATCCAATTCTTCACTATCTAACATTTCTACATAATCTATGTAGTACTTACAATTGTACTTTTCTGACGCTAACTTTGCTCTTTCTTCTTTATTATCACATACAGCAACTAAATTAATTCCTTCTATATTACTAATGGGTTCAGCATGCATTGGAAATATATTACCACATCCAATGATAGCAACACTTAATTTTTTCAATTTATAGCCTCCTTGCTGTAATATTCAAATGGTAACCAAACTTTAATTTAATGTCTAATCCTACTAAGCCCACCACATGCCATCATTTGTTTCTTCAATAATAACATCTTTTAGGAAGGTAATGGCTTTTTGCAAGCCTTCATTAATAGACATCAGACTATCTTCATGTTCAATACTTATTGCATAGTCATACCCGATTTTCTTAAGCATACTAATTATTTCTTTCCACTCATCCGTACCATGCCCATAACCAACAGTTCTAAAAATCCAGGAACGGTTTAATTCATCACCATAATTCTTAGTGTCTAGTACACCATTAACAGCCTTATTAGCTTCATCTACTTTGGTATCTTTTGCGTGGAAATGGAATATAGCTTTATCTAATTTTCTGATTGCAATAACAGGATCAATCCCCTGCCAGTATAGATGACTTGGATCAAAATTTGCTCCTATTTCTTCACCAACAGCATCTCTAAGTTTTAATAAAGTTTCAGGATTATACACACAGAATCCTGGGTGCATCTCTAGACCTATTTTAGTTACACCATGTTCTTTTGCAAAAGCAACTGCGTTTTTCCAATAAGGAATCAGTACCTCATTCCATTGATACTCTAATACTTGTAGATAATCCTCTGGCCATGCACAAGTCACCCAGTTAGGATACTTAGCTCCATCATGATCCCCAGGACATCCTGAAAAAGTATTGATATGTTGAATACCTAATTTTTCTGCCAATAACACTGTCTTTTCAAAAGCTTGATGGAACCCTTCAGCAATTTCTTTTTGAGGGTGAACAGGATTACCATGACAACTTAAAGCGCTAATAGTCATATTATATTTCTTAATAGTATTTTTAAACTGTTCTAATGCTTCAGGATTATTGAGTAATATATCTGGGTCAGCATGAGCTGTGCCAGGGTAGCCTCCACATCCAACTTCAATCATCTCTACACCAGATTCACTCAAATATGCTAATGCTTCTTCAAATGGCTTACCACTTAATAAAACAGTTAATACACCTAACTTCATACTATATCCCTCATTTCATTCTTTAAATATGCTATACTTTTACTTATATTATCTAAACCATTAGGCACTGGGTCGTCATTCTCTACAATTGCCCACTTAATTCCCATAGCATCTGCCTTTTTAATAATGCTTTTTATATCCATAATACCATGCCCTACAGCTTCAAAATCGTAGCTGCCATCCTCTTTAACCAACATATCTTTTATATGGATTAACTTAATTAAGTCTTCATGATCACTCAAATAATCAAGAGGGTTAATTTCTGCACGTCTTACCCAATGAGTATCAATTTCCGCTTCCAGATACCCACTTGTTTCTTGAAATAATAGATCTAAAGCATATTGACCATTAATCTCTACAAATTCATGGGCATGATTATGATAAAGTAATTTCATATCATGGGGTTTTAATTGCTTACTAATCTCAATCAATCTCTTTGCTAATTCTTTTGTAGCTTCTAATGTCTCAAATTTACAATAAGGAACAACAAGATTTTTGCAACCAATCACTTTATGATAATCAATCACATCTTCAAAGTTATTCTCTAGTTGTTTCATACCGATGTGACTTGATACAGGATATAAATCTAATTCGTTTAGTATTTCTTTCAGTACATTTGCATCTGTATCAAAAAAACCTGCAAATTCCACACCTTTAAATCCTAGATCTTTTACCTTATGCAACATACCAGTGAAATCTTCCTTACACTCATTGCGTAGCGTATATAATTGTACAGCAATCTGAATATTCATAAGACACCTCTTTTCTATAGCATAAAAGGACGAATAAAATTAATAGTATAATCAATACCTTTTTCCCCTAACTCTCCTTGCCAAGTCTGAGAATGAGGTTCAATGCTTAATCCTTTATCATAGCCGACAGCATACAATGTTGCCATTACAGATCGCCAATCTATTTGCCCCATTCCAGCTGGCGGGTCATCATAGCGTTTACCTTGGATCTTTAAAGCTCCTTTTAGATGGAAATGCAAGATACGATGTCCCCAATCTCTTATCTCTGCTAAGTAATCCCCATCACTATAATAGCAATGAGAAGGGTCATATTTTATACCTAATTCCTCAAGTTCCATATGAACTATTTGCCAAGCTTGTGGACCATGTATAAAGTTATTCCACCTACAATTATTAGTTGCTATTTTCACATTTTTCTTCTTACCATATTCAATAAGCTTTTGAAAGTAGTTAATTGCACCTTCACAATTTTTCTTATAAGTTAATGTTTTAATATAGTTGCATCCACAGACAAAAACTGGACAATCTAGTTCATGGCAAGCATCTATCAGTTGATAGCTTTTTTCTAATTCTGCTTCTATACAATTACCTTCTTCATCAATACGATCAGTTCCCCAGCGTCCGATGGACCCAATTCCAATCTCATACTTATCTATCCACTTTTTTAGGTTAGGTAATGTATCCATAAAATCATCTACATCAATATTTTGGTTGATTGTAAACTCTAAAAAACTTAAATTACGCTTTGAAGCAAGAATAAAACTTTCCTCTTCTGGCTTTCCAATAATACCTAGTCTCATGTCACTAACTCCTTACCTCTTGTGATAATAGTTATTTTCAGTTATAATTGTTTTATGAAGTTTTATAAAAGTAATTTTTCTATGATGTCTCTCTCGGACATCTTTTTTTTAGTCTCAATAAGTACTGTTGTTCTAGTAAGTATCCACTTTTTCTTGTCATTATTCGCCTAACATTACTGGTTGACCGGTTTCTGAAGACTTGTAGATAGCTTCTAAAATCTCAGTTACAGCCATAGCTTCTTCTGGTTTAACTACTGGCTCTTTATCTTCCACTACTGCTTCAATCCATAAACGAGCTTCACGATCACCTGCTGATTCTTTTTTACCATCATAGAAATCAACACCTTTTGCAGATAAAGCTGGTTTTTCAACATATTGTGCATTATACTTAACACCATTAACTCTTAAGCCATCTTTCATATCAGCGCCAGCTTTTGTACCGCATAGAGTTGTTTTAGCTTCACCTGTCTCTAATGTATTTAATGCCCAGCTGGACTCTAGGAATATTGTTGCTCCATTTTCCATCTGAATAAAACCAAATGCTGAATCTTCTACAGTATATTCTTCTGGATTCCAGTCCCCCCAAGCGTTACCTGTTTCTCTTTGATCTTTTAATTTGGCATATGCTTTACCAACTACCATTTTAGGTTTATGATTATCCATCATCCATAAAGTTAAGTCCAATGCATGTGTGCCAATATCAATTAAAGGACCTCCACCTTGCTCCTCTTCATTTAAGAAAACTCCCCATGTAGGAACAGCTCTTCTTCTAATAGCATGAGCTTTAGCAAAATAAATCTCACCTAAATCCCCATTGTCACATACTTTATGTAGATACTCAGAATCAGATCTAAATCTATTTTGGTAACCAATTGTTAACTTATTCCCAGTACTTTTAGCTGCCTCAACCATTTGACGAGCTTCTTTTGCTGTCTTCGCCATAGGTTTTTCACACATAACATGTTTTCCATTTTCTAAAGCATCAATTGTAATAAAACTATGAGATTTATTTGGTGTGCAAACATGGATTACTTCAATAGTCTTATCTTTCAAGAGTTCCTTATAATCTGTATATACTTTAGCTTCTTCTACCCCAAATTCTTCAGCAGCTTTCAACGCTTTTTCTTCAACAATATCACAAAAAGCTACCATTTCTACATGCTTTAGTTTACTTAAAGCTGGCATATGCTTACCATTAGCAATACCTCCACATCCAATTATACCTACTTTCACTTGTCTCATTATATACTCCCCTTTCATTCTTGCACCATTATCACCATCACATTAATCTTTGTTTTCCCTCAAATACTATTGATTCTTTATCACCTTAGTAGAGATTAAGAAGACTCTCTGATAATGAGTTCATGATTCAATCTCATGTGTGTTATTTCATTATACTCTCCTGATTTGATTGTACTAATCAACAATTCCATTGCCATTCTACCTAATTCATAACGCGGCTGAGCTACCGTTGATAAAGTTGGATGGTACATTGCAGCGATTTCAGTATTATCAAATCCTATTACAGCAACATCACTTCCTGGGGTCTTATTAATACTATACAGGCTCTTCATGGCACCAATTGCTAAACTATCTGAGACAGTGAAAATTGCTGTAGGAGGTTCTTCTAAATCAAATAACTGCTTTGTCACTTCAATCCCCGTCTTAAAGCTATAATTTGTATCTTTAATATATTCTTCTCTTATTGGAATATTATTTTCAGTTAGAATCTTTTTATAGCCTTTTAATCGTAGTCGTGAAGAGATATCAGCTGAACAAGTTAAGATAGCTATTCGCTTATGTCCACTCTTTATAAGATATTTTACTGCTTCATAACCGGCTAACTCATCATTAATTGATACGGAAGACACCTTAGCACCTTCAACATATTCACAACATTGTACTATTGGAAACTGTCTTGAGTACTGAGTTAACTCATCAGCTCCTATTACTGGTCTTGTGAATATAACTCCATCCACTAGTTTTGTTTTTAGTAATTCTAAATAACCTTCCTCTTTGTCTTTTTTCATACGTGTCGTACTCATCATCAGTTTATAGCCATGATCACTCGCCACATGATCCATGCCTTTAATAACTTTTGAATAAAATCCACTAGCAAGGGTAGGTAATAAAACTAAAATCTTTTTAGTTTCTGAACGTCGTAAATTTCTTCCCAGTAAGTTAGGTTGATAGTTAAGCTCTTGGATTGCTGCTTCAACTTTCACTCTAGATTTCTCTGATACCTTTGTACTATTGTTTATAACCCGGGATACCGTTGCAACGGATACGCCTGCTTTTTTTGCTACATCTTGAATTGTATACATCAAATCCCCTTCCAAGTATAATGTAACGGATTACATTTTTAAAGAAAAATTTTCACCATCTTTCTCACTACGAATACCTTATATTTATTATTTTTATAACAAAATCACAAGATTTATATGTTCGGAGAAAGTGCTATCAAATTTAATGTAATGGATTACACACTCTTATTATAGCACTCAGCATTTCAAATGCAATGCTTTTTTATAAAAAAAATACCCAAAAAAACTCTTATTAAATTGAGCATATTTACAACTCCCTTATCTTATCATAAACTTACTAAAACATTTATATTATGTTCTCTATATGCCTCTAGAGACTCAGGATAGGTATGCAAAAGTGTAGGCGCACTTTATTATAAAGCTAAAGGATATAATCGTATTGAGACATAACAAAAAACTCCTTGAGAAAATCTCAAGAAGTATCTTATTCATTGATGCCGGAGACCGGAATCGAACCGGTACGATCGGTAAAGATCGCAGGATTTTAAGTCCTGTGCGTCTGCCAGTTCCGCCACTCCGGCATATCTATATAAATTTGAAGCTTTCATCATAATTGATGCGAAGCTTTAAAGTCAATGAAGAATGAATCACCCGGGGCTCGAACCCGGGACACCTGGATTAAAAGTCCAGTGCTCTACCAACTGAGCTAGTGATCCTTAAAACTGGGTAGGCAGGATTCGAACCTGCGGATGCAGGAGTCAAAGTCCTGTGCCTTACCGCTTGGCGAC
This sequence comes from Vallitalea okinawensis, assembly GCF_002964605.1. Taxonomy (NCBI): domain Bacteria; kingdom Bacillati; phylum Bacillota; class Clostridia; order Lachnospirales; family Vallitaleaceae; genus Vallitalea; species Vallitalea okinawensis. The sequence continues at coordinate 555 of NZ_PQDH01000034.1, read as the reverse complement.
TACCCAATAGGTTTTTAGCATTTAGCGATTCTTACTTTTATGCTAGGTGATTATCACATAGCTTTAAAAAGTTAGTAGCGCTTATTGATAAATGCCGTAGATAGATTTTTTAGCTTACGGAATCTTGAGTTTTATGGTATATGATAACATAGCCTTACAACTCTAGATATAGTTAGCTTTAAATATCGTTATAAACGACCCAGAAGGGACTCGAACCCTCGACCTCCGGCGTGACAGGCCGGCGTGCTAACCAACTGTACCACTGGGCCAAACATTAAAATACGGCAGCCACTTACTCTCCCAGGCAGTCACCCACCAAGTACCATCAGCCGTCTATGTCTTAACCATCGTGTTCGGTATGGGAACGGGTGTTACCCATAGACGCATCGCCACCGTAAAAGTTATACAATTGTTTTGTATCTTCAAAACTACACATTGAATCGACTTTTATATTCCAATAATAACTCTTTCTAAATCTTTTTTTAGGTGATTTTCACTACATTCCAAATCACTAGGTCAAGACCTCGACCTATTAGTACTGGTCAGCTGAACGTA
>NZ_PQDH01000033.1 GCF_002964605.1 Vallitalea okinawensis | reverse complement strand
GAAAAACCAGCCACCTAATCACCTCCATTATCCTGGTTTTGAAATAAACAAAACTTCTTACTATTATTTAATCAATAAATCTATGTAAGTCAATTTGACTTCAACAATGATTGACTTACAAAGCTATGTCACTTCCTCATACGCAGATCAATTTAGCTATTACTATTAAACATCTTATCTTCTGATTTCTTTTATAACTGCCTACATACATCAGCCTGTGCCAAGAGTGAGAATTGCGTATAACGTTTCCGGTTTTCCGACGTTTCTCAACCTTAGAGCAAAGGTGCTCATGCCCTGCTAAGGGCTAATGTGCCGAGTGTCCTGACGGGCTTAGGTTGAGGAATGTGTGAGGGCTAGTCCCAAGAGATTATGACCCGCCCCGAACCTTACGGGAACATTTTGTTAGACGATGGAATCAATTGTACTGCATCTATATTTACCAAGGATTAAATTTATTTACTATCTTTCGCTTAATAAAAGCTAATATGCTAAAGTAAACGATAATAATTATAATCCCTAATACTGTCTGCATTCCGGAACTTACCCAATAACAAAGTAAAAAGTTATGAATAATATAAAAAAATAAATATAAAGCACTCCCTAATGCAGGTGCGGAATTTTTCCTATAAAACATACCCGTTACAGTAAAAGAGAGGGTACCCAATAATGGCTCAGCAAAAAGTATATTTATTATGTATCCATATGAAATAGCTTCAAATGCACTCTTTAATAAGAAACTTCTTACTAGAATACTTATAATAGAGATAATACCATACATTAATTTCCCCTACCCTATTCATGACGTTTATTCTTAAAATTAATAACAAACTCTTCCCATGTTAATTCACCAAGAGTAACTTTTTCTAAATTTAATTCTAGTCTTTTTATGAGTTCAGTCTTCACTGTAATGTGACTCAAATATTCATATATTAATGTCCTATTATTTGATTCAAGAGTAATTAATTTCTTAATACTATCCATCCATTTTTCATCTTCAATATTAGAATCAATATATGTTTTTCCATCTATACCATGCTGATTAAGAATCCTATTTAACCCCCTAGTACCTTCTTTTAGAATGACATCAAGATTTTCAAAAGAATAAATTTCCATATCGCCAATCCAGAATGAATACAGCTTAAATAAATCGACAATTGCAGCTGATAGATTTTGACTTATGTTTTCATCCAACATATTTTCATTCTCATTACACTCTTCATTCAATATGTCCACTACAACTAATAATTGCTTCAGTGAGGATTCTGTCTTTTCTAAAACCCAACTTCTTTGATCATAATTTCTCCCTGGATAAAACGCTTGAGGTTTCACCTTGTCCATTACCCTCCCCCCTTAGTTTACATTCATCTTTACTTTTAAGTTGATTCTGTTGTCTAACGTTCTGGATTTACGACGTTTCTCAACCTTTAGAGCGAAGGTGCTCATGCCCTGACAAGGGCTAATGTGCCGAGTGTTCCGACGGACTTAGTTTGAGGAATGTGTGAGGGCATGTCCAATGAGGCATTATGACCCTCGCCCGAACCTTGCGTAAATGTTTTGTTATAAGATGGAATGTATGGTTACTCTAATAGAATACCCCTGCTTGCCTTTTCTATTAAAGCCTCTACTACCTTATTGTCGATAATATGTTTAATTATTACTATACTCCAAACTTTTTAAGACAAAGTTAAAAACAATATAGCTTCCTCCTGATTTACCATCGTATAAGGAGGATACCTTGCGCTAATGTTTTGTTATAATATGTACACTCCACAATGTTTTTGAGTTATTCGTTTTTGAGTTCTTGGATATCAAGTAATTCAACTAATCTAAACCTTGACCTAACACCTGTTCCATCGACAAACGCATGATTATATTGATTGAAAAGAGCCGTTATTCTATACTGAACTCTATTCGTTAACATGTCTTGATATTTTTCATCTCCTAGTGTTTTTATCATTTCTTCATCATTACTTAAACAGTAATATCCACCATCCCAAGAATTTTGAAAGTAATCTATATGAGATGTAGATACTGGTAATTCTTCTTTCACATCGCTTTTATCAATGTAAATACCGAATATCCCTCCATCAGCTTCATTAATCATTAAATCACATGTCAATAATATATAACCATCAAAACTGACAAATTCTCCATTTTCTATTAATTCAATAATACTTACTGTTAACCCCCTAAACTCATCTCCTACTTTAATATTTTTAGGATCATATACAGTGAATCCATCATTATTGCCAGCTAAATCAATATTGTCTTTATCGATATCTTCTTTAAGTCTTATAATAATTTCTTTTTGATAACCTAAATCATTCTTTGTATTTTCTAACTCTTTCTATAAACTTAGAATCATTAAAGTATTAGTGTCCACATCTGACCGTAAAATTTGAAATTGATTTTTTAAATCATCAACTTCACTAAGTAAGGTTTCATATTTAAACTGCGTTTCATCATACTTAGTAACTAACTCATCATTATGGTCAACTGAATTACTTAATACCTCTTCTTTCTTATAATTACAGCTAATTAACAATACATTACCAGAATGATAATAGTTAATAACTTAATTACAGATTTTTTCAATTAAATCACCTCATATTTTTTCTACAAACAAATATTAGGACCCTTGAGTAGTACCCATTTATGTGGAGTGTATGTCTTATAACGTTCCGTGTTGCCGACGTTTCTCAACCTTAGAGTGAAGGTGCTCATGCCCTGCTAAGGGCTAATGTACCGAGTGCTCCGACGGACTTAGGTTGAGGAATGTGTGAGGACAATTCCCATATGGCTTTATTCTCTAGTCCGAACCTTGCGGTAACATTTTGTTAAGCGATGGCTTTTACGTCCTACTATCTTCATTTTAATTTTTTAGTTTATTGTATATTTATTTTCTGTGAAAGGATAATAATAAATCTTAATTTTCTTATCTATAAATCCTCTACTTTGGCTTGCTAAAAGCGTCTTATACATATTGTCTCTGCCCACTGGATTATCCGTATGAATATATATTGCATTTACTCTAATTCCATTTTCACAAATATATTTTACTAAGTCATACCCGCTTTTTCTTGTTTCTCCATATGCGTCTTCTCCCAAATCATGATCCAGTGATAATATATCAACCGTTTTCTTGTCTAGAATATCAATAGCTTCTTCATATGACCTTGCTACAACAAAACCTTCTGGGCAATCTCTCAAATCATCAACATATAGATTTATTGTTCGTCTCACTTTCTTCATATATATCACTATCCATTCCATCTATACTCACAAAATAGAGTATCCATTTTCTCTCTATTTCCCTCATAGGCTAATTTTTCTATAAGCCTATAAAATTTCAAAAACTTTTGTACTGCTTCTAAAGTAACATAAATTAACCTTAACGCTTATATCTTGTCACTCATTTAATAGTAAAAGCTGTTGCCTAACGTTCCGGATTTGCGACATTTCCCAACCTTAGAAGGAGGTACTCATGCCCTGACAAGGGCTAATGTACCGACTGTCGCGACTGCGCTTAGGTTGGAGAATGTGTGAGGGCATGTCTCTAGAGGCTTTATGACCCTCGCCAGAACCTTGTGCAAATCTTTTGTTAGGCGACGATGTTACATTCAGCTCTATATACACGCTATAACTAGATTTCCATTTTATAATTTCATAAATAAATATCGTTTCCATGGATCGTTTTTATCTGGTAATACTTCTTCAATAAATTGAAAAAATTTATTTGAATACTCTATTAATTCATCAATTGTATGTTAATAAAAATCACGATCATACTTTACTCCTTCAACTACAGCATAGCTACTTTTATCATTTTTTCCTGTACCATCTCTGACCAAAACAAGCATTAAACCACTATCTTTAATAACTTGACTACTATTTTTGAATGCTTGTTCCAGCTTTTCATTAGGTAAATGTACAAATCCTGCAATAACAATTATCCCATCTACACTTCCTACAAATGTGAAATCCTCTAACATATCTCCAATATAGAATTGTATATCTGGATTTTGCTTTCTTGCAATATTAATACTCTCTTGACTGAAATCTAAACCTACAACTTCTGCTCCTAAATTGAATAGACGCATGCTATCATAACCAGCCCCGCAACATTAATCTAGTATTCTAGGTTTTTGCGGAAATCTATTAATAAAATTTTCAAGGCATGGAAATATAGATTCATCCTTATAAAATCTAGAAGCCCATTCTGAACATGTCTTATCATAAAACTCCATAATCCCCTTCATCTTACTCCCCCTTTAATCATCCCAGTTTAAAAGACCCAAAAGAATACTCTGAAATGAATGCAACATTGTTACCTAACGTTTCGTGTTTGCGACGCCTTCAAACTGGACCTCATGGGAATACTACTTGTTGGAGCTTTGCTCCCAGTGAGAAGGTGTGGTGCACATCTCCTCAAAGCTTTTCCCCAGTGCACCCTTGCGCAAACATTTTGTTACACGATGGACCGAGCCTACGAAACCTAAAACAGAAAGCATACTACTGCTTTAAAATTCCTAATAATAGCATTTCAAGAATATAATCTGAGTTTAAGTTTAAGCTTGAATCAATTACCTCTCATATCAAAATAAGCAGGATATCCACCATCATAAATCATAACAATGTAATAGCCAGTATAATCTGTTACATTGTTCAAAGTACTAAAATAAATTTTCTGGTGTTCTAAATATCCCGTTTCTAACTTGTCGCCATTTGCATGGATAATATCTAAGTTTATACTATATTTTGAACCTTTTTTCGCTGCTCTTAATTCTTCTTGGTCATAATATTGCATCAACTCATCTATTGATAAATCAGATTTAATAAGAATACAAGCAAAAAAGTCCATTCCGTTCCCATTGCCATTTAATTTACCACATACTGCTTCCTTTTCAATCAAACTTGTACTTTCAGGTAATGGATATTCATTTAGTTGTTCTGCAAAGTTATTTAGTGTAATATCATTTATTATCGGTGAAACAACAAAGAATGACACAATAATTACTAAAACTAAAATTGGTATTAGTAGTAATCCTACTATTAATTTTTTTATAATAATCACTCCTACAACATTAATCCTTAAATGTAACTCTTAAATCACACTAGAACAAAGCACCAAACACTCAGTCTTTCGTGTAACGTTTCGGATTTGCGACGTTTCTCAACCTTAGAGCGAAGGTGCTCATGCCCTGCTAAGGGCTAATGTGCCGAGTGGTCCGATGGACTTAGGTTGAGGGATATGTGAGGGCAATTCCCCAGAGGCTTTATCACCCTCGCCCGAACCTTGCGCAAATGTTTTGTTAGATGATGTTGGCTCATTCAACCTCGGAGCATAACCCTTAATCTCTTTATTAAAGACCATAATTTATGATTCTACTAATGTCTCTAAAACTTTTTTCTACAGATTCACTAGTATCAATTATATATTCATCTTCAAAAGGGTTCACATCTAACTTTTCATAATGTTCAAATACATGCTCAATCGATTTAAAAGATTGGTGAGGTAATGGATTTTTAAGTCTTTCTTCATGTCTTCTTTTCCATTCATTTAAATCGCTACATTTTAGAAAAAATTTGAAAGTCCTATTTTCCTTAAAATCTAATCTATCAAAAAAATATTTTGCTCCATTTCTATCCCCAAGTGCTATATCCAATATTATATCTGTATTAAGGTCTAGACTTCTTTGAATCATTCTAGACAAAACATTGTAGCAAATCGCATTTCTAATAGATCTGTCTTCAATGTTCGCACTACTTTTTATTGCATCTACAATATCATCTTTACAAAAGACGGGTATAGCAAGTTTACTTCCCAGCATATTGGCTAACGTTGACTTGCCAGTCGCTGCCTTTCCTCTAAAAATATATACATTTCCCAACTTGTTTTTTACCTCCTATGATAATGAATCATTATTTCACCCAAATACACATCTTGTAATTAATGACTATAGAAAATTACCCCGATATGAATGAGCCAATTTCATCTAACATTCCAGATTTGCGACGTTTCTCAACCTTAGAGCGAAGGTGCTCATGCCACGCACGTGGCTAATGTGCCGAGTGGCGCGACGCGCTTAGGTTGAGGAATGTGTGAGGGTATATCCCAAGAGGTATTGTGACCCTCGCCCGAACCTTGTGCAAATCCATTGTTATAAGATGTAATCTCATTCCCTATACCTTTTTGTATAAATCTATTATTTCTTTCATTTTAGTCACTTTATTATCAATGACGTATTTACTCTTTTGTGGTAGTATCATCATGCATCTACACTCTCTTCCTTTATATTCAAGGTGTTCATAAACCCATATCTCCAATAAATAATCTTTTATACTTTTATCTTGGTGTACAATAAAACAGCTATATCCCATCCCCTCATGTTCAATTACTCTTATTAGCTCCTCATCATTTTTTGGGGCAAACCAATCTGTCTTGCCTTCTTCAAAAAATGGTAACTCTAAAAAATTATCATATGTGGACTCTACAATCCTTTCTTTAGTAAAATCTAACCATGCTCTACCTTTTTCAAAATTTCTCAAGAAGTCATCTTTTTTACTTTCAAAACTTGGAAATATTTCACATAGTTCATCAAAACCAGATGCATTGTCTACAGAAAATAATATTCTATAGTTTTCATCTACTAGACAACCAATTAATTCCATCTCAAGCTTCGCATTCATTTCAATATCAACAATCATATTATCATCTACAAACATTTTACCTACCTACTATTCTTTCAAACCCATCAACTAGTACTTTATTTCTTTTAAGCATCCACATTTACACTCAATCCCCTTAAGTAATGAGATTATGTATTATAACGTTCCGGATTTGCGACATTTCTCAACCTTAGAGCGAAGGTGCTCATGTCACGCATGTGACTAATGTGCCGAGTGGTACGATGGACTTAGGTTGAGGAATGTGTGAGAGCATCTCCCATTAGGCTTTATGACCCTCGCCCGAACCTTGTGCAAATCTATTGTTAGCTGATGTATTCTATGGACGTTTTTTATAATATTCATCAATAATTTTTCTTATCGGATCATGCTTATCATAGTCATGCTCTACTAGATATTCAACAACGACATCTTCTATCTCTTCCTCGTTATACGTCATTAATAGATTAAATGCCTGCACCCAAAACTCAAATTTATTTCTATCTCTAATAACTTTTAGTAGATATAAGTGCATTTTTTCTTTATATCTTCTATATAAAGCATTAGTTAATATTTCAAATTCAAAACTTGATTCATCATCATATTTATCCCACAATTCTTCATAACGTTCAAATGAAATGGTGTCTAACATACTTTCAAATGCTATTTCCTTAAATCGAGGGTAAAGTTTTGACTTACTGTTTAGTTTATTATTAAATTCTTTATCTCTTATTTCGCCACTTATCCCAAATGCTTTTGTATTTAAGGTTTCGCTACTTCTTTCAATCTTGTATTTCTTTAATAACCTAATTATATTGTTGGCATTATTCATCTCGGTTAGATTGAAGCATGTTCCTCCCGCCCAAAAATACTCAATTTTTTGATCTTTCCATCCATAACTGTTTACTCTAGCTATGACTATACAATTTAACGGCTTACTACTTAAACATGCTGCGGAAGCGCGGTGATGGCCATCTAGTAAAAGTGTCATTGCTCCTTCAATATGGTATGCTAGTCCAGTAAGAACATTGCTTTCTCTTTCCATATAGTCGTAAACAGATGTAGTATCTAATTTCGAGTATGGCTGAGATGGATATAAAAAACTCATATACCCACTTCCTACATGAAATTTATAGTATAAGTCTGCTGTTCCCTCATACATCTTTCTGCCATTTGTTTCGCTCCAAAAAAAGTTACCTTCACCGTCAGTAGGATATAAGTCACTTCTTGTAACAAGATATAATCCATCTTCCATTAACTCAAACAATGGTTTCATAAGTTTCGTACTCGTTTCAAGTGTATGAATTTTATTTTGTGCATCAATAACTTGTTCAGTTACTACTCTATCATTATCATTTATTCCATATCCTTCTTCAATAATTTTTTGGCACGTCGGACAATAATAATTATCACTATGGACTGTGTATAGTGGTTTATCATCGATACACAATTGCTTCTCAACTATATTCCCACTATCATATATCCTATTCCTGATAACCCCTTTACCACCAACTACATGGATAAGCAATGACTCATTATTCCATTGGCAGAGACTTTTATCAATATGTTCAAGTATCTTTAATCTAAATTTATGTTTTCCGAATAACATAGTACCTCCTATATAATAATAGAATATTTCAGCTAACGTTCCGTGTTAACGACGTTGCTCAACCTTAGAGCGAAGGTGCTCATGCCCTGCTAAGGGCTAATGTGCCGAATGTCCGACGGGCTTAGGTTGAGGAATATGTGAGGGCATTTCCCATCAGGCTTTATGACCCCCGCACGAGCCTTGTGTTAACATATTGTTAGACGAAGTGAATCTTGAACCCATTTGAATACTTACTTCCCCCCCGAATAATATAGCGCTTTTAGATAACGTCCCTCTCCTGCTTTCATCTTAGGATTAGAGAAAAAACCCTTTTCACTCAAATACTCATTAATATTACCAAACACTTGATGCCAAAGTTCATTACCTATTTCTGCACATGATACACCATGAATTACAGAAGTTAATTCACTAATATTTGCTTGTATACCTTCAAAAAGTAGAGTGACTTCATCTTGGATCACATTTAGAGTTAGTCTAGAGATTTCATCTATTAGCTTCTCTATAAAAATAGGAACCCTATGACAAATTTTACTACCTTTTATCTCTATGTATCCCATCTCTTCAATAAATTTAAGCCCCGCTAGCTCTTTATCAGAATATACATAATCACTATTATGTATATAATTTTGAACTAAACCTCCGAACTCATCCATCAGTGATTTATTCATTTCATCAACAAAGGTATTATAAATTTCATTTAATCTCACATGCTCAGTGCTATGCTGAACATTACTTTGAATCCTCCTAAAATATCTATAAAAATCTTTTCTATTACCCATTGAATCTCCAAAACTATTAAAAGTAATATCTTTACTTCTATAATTGTTGCTACTGCACAAAAGATTATTACTAAAATCTTCGATTGCACTTGACTTCTCGTATCCTATAACTAAATAGTCTCTACCCATCGGCTGCTTTTTTGATATAGCAAATAGTCCCTTATCTCCAAAGTAATCCAATGCACTACCATCAAAAACCTTATCTCCAATAATATGATAGAGTATTCTTTCAAGACTATATTCTGTTGCTATACCGTACTTTGATATAATTGTTTTAAACTCATCACTCTGTTTAATTAAAGTGTTACCTATGTTCTTAGAAGCTCGCTCAGAGAATCTTTCTATATGTTTGATATCAGATTCAACAAAGAATGGAAATGCCAATTTGAAACATTCATTTTCTTCTATCAAAAGCTGAGCATTTAATAACTCTTTTATTATTGTATCTACTTTTTCAAGAGATAACTCTGTATCACTACTTAAAGTCATTCTATTAGCAGTCAGTATCTTCATCTTAGCAATTGATAATAATACTCTTTGTGTATCTAATGATTCAAATATCCTATATGGGTTGTACTCATCAAATGCCCCAGCATCTCCAAAAACATATATATCTACATACTTCATATATACCTCCTTATTTGCTAAAAGATTCATTTTGTCTAACGTTCCGTATCTGCGATGTCCCAGCACCTTAGAAGGAGGTGCTCATGCCACGAATGTGGCTAATGTACCGACTGTCCCAACGGGCTTAGGTGGTGGGATGTGGTGAGCATGACCCACTAGGAATACTTCTTCGGCAAGCCCTAGGGGAATCCCCTGCGAACCTTTACGAAGATGCATTGTTAGACGATTTTTCCACCACATGGTTTTATTATTTATCAAGCTCATACTCACATACTATCCATGGCTGCCATAAAGCTGGCTCCGGTTCTACAATTTCATTATCTATTAAATTTATGATTTTTACTACCTCATCATAAGTACTGTATAATCCATTATGTTTTGGCTTGATTCCTAATCTTTCATATATATCTTCTTCTAATCCATTACACAGATATGAATGAAAATATCCCCAATCATAACCTAACACATCATAGCCTATTATGTTTGATATGTTCATCACTTCTCTATTATTAAAACAAACATTAACCCCATAGTACCCATGAATGTCTTTTTCAATTTCTTCTTCATCCCTAAAGATTTCATATTCATCTTCTTTCAAACCAATACCTATTAATCTTATCCCGTTTATATGTCTAAAATACTTTTGATATATTTCTCTAGCTAAACTAATGTCGGTAAACATATGTGCCACACCAAATTTGTTTATATCAAAAAGCGTATTAGTTTCTTCTATCAATTCATTCATTTTTTGTCGTGATAACTTCAATAACTTATCGTTATATTCCGTTGTCAATTCCCTGTGATTACTGTGCCATTTCAAAATCCAATCCCCTATTATTTCATCACATATACAGTTACTTGCAGATATTATTCCTTCTGAACCTATGCCAAATTTTGTCCAATGCTTTTTCTTACTCGCAAGCATAAGCATGTATCCACCTAATATGACTGTATCTTTGCACATATAACTCACCTCCAATTATGACACTAAATAGCTTCTCTCTGATATGTGGTGGAAATGTTGTCTAGCGTTTCGTGTTGCCGACGTTTCTCAACCTTAGAACGAAGGTGCTCATGCCACGAACGTGGCTAATGTGCCGAGTGTTGCGACGCACTTAGGTTGAGGAATGTGTGAGGGCGTGACCAGTTAGGAATACCCCTTGGTTAACCCTTGAGGATTTTTGACCCTGCCCGAGCCTTGCGGCAACATTTTGTTATACGATAATGAGCCAATACCACGTACGAAAACCCAATATTTATATTTTATAAATGACTCTGCATAACATCAGGTAGGCACACTCTAAAACTTAATATCGCATGTCTTTTTCCTTCTAAATGGGTAATTCCAGTAAATCTATTGATACTCTCAGTGACAAGAAAATATGTTACTTTCCCATGTGCCTTTTCTTTTACTATTGCGTTCCCTGTGTATATATAGACATCATGATATCCTTGTATACCGCCACAGTCCGTGGAAGCAATAAAAATATTAGTTCCATCATATGTTAATTTTTTAATAAAAATATTATTCTCGAAATTCACTTTGACAATCCTTAATTCTAATTTTTTCTGACTTTTTGTTGCAATTTCATCTCTTATTCTTAAGAATTCAATTAAATTGAATATATCACCATCATCAGAATATATTACATCTCTTAATATATCAACGTTAGGATAAATAATAGGTATAAGTTGTGTCTTCTCATCACTGGTCATTTTCCCAAATACTTTCTCACTAAGCCTCGAAAGCTTTCTTTTGCCTGTTACAAAAGATTGATTATACATTAAACCATACCCTTGCTGATTCAGTATACTATAGTTTATTATTTCTATTATATGGTAATGATAAAACTTTAATAAACCATCCTACCATTGCAATAGAATTTCATCTGATCAAAGCATCTCAAAAATATGAGCTAGCTTCTTATAGAGCGATAAAATATCCTTCTTCGGAAGGAATACCATGAAAATGGCTCATTGTTGTATAACGTTCCGTATTTCCGATGTCTCTGAACTGGACCCTCATAGCCCTTCTTCGTAGGCGGTGCTTGCACCAAGTGAAGAGATATGCGTAGCGAACGGAAATATTTTGTTATCAGATGTTATCTCACTCAGCTTCGAAGCTAAACAATAATTTATAGATTTCAACTAATAATTAGATTCCATTTCTATTAATGATCGAACACAATTCCAATCTTCATCTGGCATATTTCTAAAATAGAAACAACATCCGATACATTTCATAAATTGTTGATCATCCATTGTAAATTGTGCTCCGCCTTTACATCTAGAAGAACACATTTTGCAGTCATATGCTGATTTTATACCATGTTTAATATTATTTGAGCAAGATTCAACGAATTCCTTATATTGATTAATATGAAATAGATTAGCTTTTATACTCCACTTGTTTTCATTGCATTCAATTGTAAATAAAACTCTTTTTGGTTTTCGCTTTGAATATACACATTTCCAGGTTTTATGAGCTGTAGCATATCGTATAGCTGGTTTACAGTTTAGTAATGAGCCAATTTGCACGAATTTTAGTGCATTCTCAAAATCTTTATCCTTAAGTATTTTTATAATATCTTCTGGAGTCATATCTATTTGATCCATAATTACTCCCCCTTTTACTTTTTCATTTTATATCAATTCTGAGTTTTCCAGCTTTTTGTAAATCACTAAATTATACATAATTATAAAACTATTAAAACCCATCAATACATAATATTACTTGACTCTATCCTTTGATTACCACAGAACAATTAGACCTATTTATATAAGAATAATCTAATATCATAACCTCATAACTTAGTTATTCTTTGACCCATAAGGAATTCTCTAAAATGAGTGAGGTAATGTCTGATAACGTTCCGGATTTGCGACGTTACTCAACCTTAGAGCGAAGGTGCTCATGCCCTGATAGGGGCTAATGTGCCGGGTGTTCCGACGGACTTAGGTTGAGGAATGTGTGAGGGCACGTCTCATTAGGCTTTTTGACCCTTGCCCGAACCTTGTGCAAATGTTTTGTTATAAGACGGTAATCATTGAAAATCTTTTTCCCAAGGTGAAATCCCCCAAATATTTTTTCTAGTTATGTAGATTAAACTATTCTCTTTAGTGACTTTAAATTGTTTTGGTGGACACTTAAAAATAAGTTCATATTCTTTTGGTATTATTGCTGCGTCAAACTGCCAACTCCCTTTTTTATCTTCAATTAAAGCTTTACACGGCATTCCATCTGTAACTTCATCTGTGAAAAAAATACACTGATTAGGAAAAAAATCAGCTATCTTTTTCATGCTTCTATAAGAAATTTCTGAGGAAATCCAATCTCAATCAATAGCTTAGAATATGTTTTAAGTATATCGTTAAATTTTGTTTCATCACACCTTATATAAGTTTGAATTAGGCTGTATTCAGGCATGTAGTTCAACTCCAATTAATATTTTTTTCTCTATGACCATAGAATCATACCCTGAAATCAATGAATACTGTTTTATAACGTTTTGGGTTTGCGACGTTTCTTAACCTTAGAGCGAAGGTGCTCATGCCCTGGCAAGGGCTAATGTGCCGAGT
>NZ_PQDH01000032.1 GCF_002964605.1 Vallitalea okinawensis | reverse complement strand
TCCTTTCTATAGACTGCCTATATTAATTAGACCCACAAAACTAGCTCTGAAATGATGGGGTAATGTCTGATAACGTTCATGTGTTTGCGACATCATTGAATTTACAAGGTCTGCTCATGGCTACGAGGCTCAGAGCGCCTAATGTAGTCCTGATTTGTTAATGAAAAGATGTGGGTGAGCTTGTCCCAAAAGGAATACTCACGAACCCCTTGCGCAAACACTTTGTTATGTGACTGATTTCATCTTAGCCGAAATGCGTAAGTTATACTTAGCTCCTAGTAAACAGATAGTTTAGCGAAGCAAAGAAATTGAAATCTATTAACTATTAATAAAGTAAAGCTATTGATCAAGTACTTCTGATTATCATATACTTAAGTCAATAGCGTTCATCTATTTTTAATACATTAGTCGATAGAAATTCTTCGTTTTCAATTTCGTCTGTTTAGTTATGAATGATTACATAACCACAATAGATAATTTCAAATAATTTAGGCGTGCGTTGAATTCTTAACTTGCCGTCCGTATGTTTCATTTTCCTATTGTAAGAACGATCAACACCCTCAACTTAGTGGCACTTTTTGTTATAGCAATTAGCTAGTGACTCGTTACACTTATTACAAATTATACTTGATATGTAGGTATGTTGTAAATAGTAGCAATTAAAAGTCAATAGCGTTCTTTACTTGAAAGAATACATTAGTCATTATTGAATATTAAGATTAAATGCCACCATCTACTAATTTAAGTCGTTCTATGCTTCAAGCGAGTGATCTCTGATATACATAGAGATACTATCTTAAAGAAATATTTGGTCGAAACATATGTATAATTTTTATTGCATTATTTAGTCTATATATCAAGTTAAGAATTCAGATGAAATCTGTTCTTATAACGTTCTGGATTTGCGACGTTTCTCAACCTTAGAGCGAAGGTGCTCATGCCCTTGTAAGGGGCTAATGTACCTAGTGCTCCGACGGACTTAGGTTGAGGAATGTGTGAGGGCATCTCCCTATAGGCATTATGACCTTTGCCCGAACCTTGCGTAAATCTATTGTTATGTGATGTAAAAACCGGATCTAGTGAAAAATGTATCTTTTCTCCATCTTCCCACTGTGTCTTAAACGCTTTTAGCTTGTTCTTCAAGAAATCGTATCCACGTATCTCGATTATTGACAACAAATTGATGAATATCAGTATCTCTTGTTGCAATAGTAAATCCATTTGGAATTAGTTTCAGAGTTCGTTTTGGTTTAATCTCAATAATATCTTTTATTGGGACAGTTAGTGTATGACATTGTATATTTGCCTTATGAGATTCAAATATTAACCTATCCTCTGTAAGAATCAGCCAACCTCCGACCGACTCCTTTCCAATAAAATGATTTGCCCCGCCACTTATTAAAATTTTCTGTACGTCACATATGCTTTTTTCCTTCTCCTTAAACTTTCGTGTTAAGAATAGTGTTATTAAAAACATTGAACCACCGAACATTGTACCAGTAATTAGTACTACCACTATACTGTAATAAAGATCTCCCTGTAGCAATGGTTTTATAGCCATAAATACTCCAAAAAAAAGACCTGCTAATAAAGAGTTCTTAATATGATTTTTCATATTCATCACCTACTCATAAAATTTGTAATATTAATGTCTTATATATAATTAGGTTTTTCTGTCACATAACGTTTTCGTGTTTACGACGTTTCACGCTGTTACAGGTAGTGCTCCAACCTTAGATAACTCCTATCTTAGGGTGGAGTGCTGCCGACTTGGTTAAGCGGGGAATGTATGAGCGCCGACCTATAAGGATTACTCCCTGGCAAACCCTTGAGGCTTTTGCTCTTAGACCCATGCGCGAATGAATGTAAACACATTGTTAAGTGACGTAAAACTACGCCCGATTTTGATACACCTTGACCACAACAAATAAATACACATTTAGGATAAGAAATTATTTATGTATTCTAAACCATCATTTAGTAATTTAATAGCTACTCTATTCCCTGATGATATCTCTATTAATTCTTCAATACCTAATCCTAACTCATTAACTAATTTATCGTCTAATCTAATACTACTACAACATCCATATGTGTCAAAAGACCTCATTGCGCTTTCCAAAAATTCGTAGATATATTGACTCCCCGTGGCTGATAATAATTTTTCACCTAGCATAAATAAAAATCCACTTGCGCCCCAAGCCTCTTCATCATGTTTTGATTGCTCACAAAATAAATCCTTCAACAATAATGGGTTTGTGTTATCATCACAGTGTAATATGTAATATATAGAAACTTTACTCCGATACTCCGCATTTGCATCTATAAAATCTTTAGAATGCTTATTATTCCAATCAAACCTTATTGATGTGAAATTACTAGATGAGTATGCAACTATAAAGTCATTAATAGTCTTCATTTCAGATTGATTATAATAAGTAAATTCAATCTCTTTTAGCATCTTGAATGTATCTTCTCTATATTTTGTTTTTATCTCATCCAACAAATCATTCATCCCCTCAAATATCAATATCACTCATACAGTTTCTCCATGAAAATAATCTCAGCACACCTTCTCCAAACATTATTTGGTTTCTCATAGTATTTAAGTCCATTAATAGACGCTTGTCCCCATTCTGCTGAACATTCCAAAAAGACATCAATGCTGTTACTACACCATTCTTGGTATTTGTTACTATACTCAATTGATAAGCATCGAAGAAAATCTAGAAACGATTCTTCATCTATTACTTTTTCAAGCTTTTTCTTTAATTCACCCAATTTATCACCTCATATCATTACAAAGTAGTTTTATTTCACTTAACGTTTCATGTTTGCGACGTCTTCGAACTGGACCCCATAGAAATACCGTCTTGGCGGTGCACGCACCCAGTGAGAAGGTGTGGGTGTATAATCCCCAAAAACTTTCCCTAGTAACCCTTTACGCAAACATCTTGTTATACGATGCCCCACACCCCAACACTCTAAGACCTTCTATTACTTCTTAATCAAAATCTTTTCAGCTATTTTATAACACTCCTCATATTTACGACGAAAAACTGAATCACTAAAACTCTTTATAAACACATTTTGAATTCCTTGTGCTAGTTCGTTACAGCTTGAAGTCTTCATAGCAATATTATAAATTTTATCTATTTCAGAATGTTATTCATTATCTGGTGCATGTGGAAATAAGTTGATCAGATCCCATTCATTTATTACTTCTACAATTTTTTGCTTCATTTGTATCCCCCATTTATTAATTACAAGAGTAATAATATTGTCCAATGCCTAACCGTATACAATCTTCAAATTCATCTGGCTTGTTTCCTGAATATATTGATTGAATTATCATGGTTTTGTCATATACTTCTTTAAAACTAAATTCAAATCCATGACCATTCCATTCCTCTCCAATTATTCTCACTTGTACTATTTCTTTGTCAAGAAAAATTTCATAGGGCTTAAATTTTTTTATATTTCTACCATTTGATTTTCCCTTATAATCAATATAAGATATTTCACAAATCCCTAGAATTTCAGAACCCATTAATCCACATATCTCATAAACATAATGGTCAAAAACTAAATAAGCAATATTATATTCTGGTTCAACTATATGAACTAAAACATCTCTAAGGATTTTCCCTTCAATCATATCTATTTTTTCTTTCTGTTGTTTTATGCCCTTTGAATAATCACTCATAGCAATCCTCACTTTCTATCACTAGAACTTGAAAGGGGTTTCGTATAACGTTCCGGATTTGCGACGTTTCTCAACCTTAGAGCGAAAGTGCTCATGCCCTGCAAAGGGCTAATGCATCGAGTGTTCAGACGGACTTAGGTTGAGGAATGTGTGAGGGCATTTTCCCATTAGGGTTTATGACCTTCGCCCGAACTGTGTGCAAATGTATTGTTATACGATATTAATATAATCAGCTACAAAGTTTATCAGAATGCTTACATCTCATTAACTATACCAATTATCATAGATTAGACCTGTGAATGCAAAAAAGTTGGTTACTATATGTGCTAATGTCACTGTACCAATAGACCTCGTTCTATATGAAACTATCCCCCATAATAGCCCCATAAATAAGGCTCCACCAACTAATGCTGGTAATCCTCCATGATATATTATTCCCTTTGCAAAAAATAAGCCAATATGCCAAGCACCAAAAAACATTGAAGGATATATGTATGCCAGAGTAAAATTATTACCAAATATTTTTAGATAGTTTCCACGCCAGAACAACTCCTCTATAGTACCATTAACCAATGCAAAAAGAAGTGCAATGCCTAAAACATGAAATTCAACCTTCAGGAATAGACCATAAAATATAATACAAAATGTTGCTATACAAGGTATAAATGCCGCAATGTGATATATCAATCTCTTTATATCAAAGTTATTTACATGTCCCTGATAAATTCTTTTTAATTCTTCGGTGCTTCCAATGATATACAAGCAAGTCGGTAAACAAAATGCAAACCAATAAACACAAAATCCCAACATAAATCCAATGGTTCTCCCATATCTCTCTGTTGCTAACCGAAATATGCATATCATTGACACAGATAAAATTGGTGGAACCAAAAGTAAAACCTTCTTTTTATCTAAAGTGATCATTCTCAGCCTCTCCCCTTACTATATACTTTTAATTATTCCAATCTATAGAATGTATTTGAGGACCTATTAACTATACTCTGAAATGATTATGTTAATGTTGTATAACGTTCCGGATTTGCGACGTTTCTCAACCTTAGAGCGAAGGTGCTCATGCCCTGGCAAGGGCTAATGTGCTGAGTGTTCCGACGGACTTAGGTTGAGGAATGTGTGAGGGCATGTCCCGTGAGGTTTATGACCCTAGCCCGAACCTTGCGTAAATCCTTTGTTAGGAGAAGTAAACTTCTCACTTTTAAAGCCACATTACCATATCACTAGGATTGTATTCTGCCCCAAGATATGGAGAATTCTCCTTAACCTGAAAACAATCTATAATTTCATCATGAATAACTACTGACTCAGCATCAGGATTTTTAATTATTATTTTATGTGGAAACTTATCCACTGTCCCATAATCAAAACAGTTCATTTTACCATCAACTAAGTTTCGTCCAGCTGCATCCTCCACAAAGTTTGTCATTGGTCTATCCAAAAATATATAATCAACATATTTAAATTCTATACGTTTATCATCTTTTCTAGCAAATGACCCTTCTAATAAAAGACCTGATGGTTCTGTCAATAGAGCTCCTATTGGTTCATTTATATAATCATCCCATAATATAAATAGTATACTAATGAAATTGGCATGCTCCTTCTTGAATCCTTCAAACTTACTATCCGCTGACTGCAAAAAACTTTTAACGGGGTTATCCCTTGGTAAAGTTACTTGGTCAGTACCGCTAATTTTTTTAGCAGTCTCAAGCATTCCTGGCATTCTTCCAATCAATTGAAACGAATTTTCCTTCCTTTTGTTTATGTGGTTTACTAATGAGGGTACTTTTACTTCAATACCATACTTATAACCTTTTAAATTGATAATAAACTCTGGATTCTTATTACTTGTCATTGATGTTGGTTCATTTTCAAAGCTAATATCCTCAATACCAGAGAAATATATTACAGCTTGTTTCAATACATATATCTCTCCACATATTTGAATCAATTGTTCATAATGGCCTATGTCTTTCTCTCTATTATTGTAACTTTCTATCCTCTTAACCATCTGTATTGCGTATCCATCTATCTTACTATCAATAATTAGCAAAGCATCTACCAGTGCATTACTAAACCTTGTATATCGCTTAGTAATTCCAAACCCAAAATTATAACCAAACCAATGCCAATTTTCTATTATCTTTGATTTATTAATTATGTCACATAACTGCTCTCTATTCATAACAACGCTCCTTATCATTTTGACCCTATATTTATTCCCCGATATGAGAATGTTTATGTCTCCTAACGTTCCGTGTTAACGACGTTCCTCAACCTTAGAGCGAAGGTGCTCATGCCCTGCAAAGGGCTAATGTGCCGAGTGTCGCGACGCGCTTAGGTTGAGGAATGTGTGAGGGCGTGACCAATAAGGAATACCTCTAGGCTAACCCTTGAGGTTTTTCGACCTTGCACGAGCCTTGTGGAAACATTTTGTTAGATGATGTAGGGACAATTACAATTCTTCTCTATATACACAATAGAAACAGAATATTAATCAGCTTGATTATATATTTCATGCATGGAATTTATCCTATCGTATTCTCTGAGTGATTGCTGAAACTTTATTATCTACGAATGTGAAATATATACGACGAACATCAGCACTCGTTTTGCAAGTAAACCATTCATCCTCATTCATATCTCCAATATCACCATAAACTTGTCTAACTTCTTCTTTTGAAGCTCCTATTGTTATACCATTCTCTGTCATATAATTATGAGAGGTGATAGTATAAACGATAAACCTTTCATCAACTTCAAATATTATACCATCTAAATCAAATACTGTGGTTTCTTCTACCTTCTGGGCTTCATCAAACTCTTTTTCTCCAAGTATCTCACCTAAGGTATCAAAGCGAATAACTTTTCCAACCTTAAATACCTTTTTCTCTATAGGTCTCCCCTTAATAACAATATTATCAACATGATTATATCCATTATCATTGCTTAGATTGTAGTAATCGCTAAGAAGCTGAGTTGGTATATATAATTGCTCGTCTACTCTAAATGCACTATAATCTTTATAGTTCCACAGAGGCTCCCCATCTAAATGCAAATCCTCTACACTTATTCTCTTGATATCAACATTAGCTTCTTGTTCAGTTTCTTTAGCCTTTTGTTCTTGTTCTGAAATTTTAAGTTCATATTCTAGTTTTTCTTCCTTTATAGATTCTAGTTCATTTCTCAAAGCAATATTTTTACTAACTAGTTCTTGATTCGACGCCCTCAACAATTCTACCTCATTACTAAGTTCTTGAATTTTTAATGCTTGAGTATTATCTATATCGTTGCCTGTCTCCTGTATTATGAATCTATTACATGCAGTGAATAAAAATAGTACTATAAGAATATATAGTATTTTCCCCTTCTTCTGTATTGAACATATCATTTTATTGCCCACTCCATTCATATACTTTGTCAAACATATCTACTTATAAAATTCATGAGCTTTTCTCTCCATAGAAACACTCCGATATAATTGTGCCTATATCATCTAACGTTCCGGGATTTGCGACGTTTCTCAACCTTAGAGCGAAGGTGCTCATGCCCTGATAAGGGCTAATGTGCCGAGTGTTCCGACGGACTTAGGTTGAGGAATGTGTAAGGGCATCTCCCTAGAAGCTTTATGACCCTTGCCCGAACCTTGTGCAAAACTATTGTTATATGATGTAAATAATATACTATTACTTGTTAACTTCAAGTTTCTCAAGTGTTTTCTCTAAATAATCTACAGGTAAGGGTAAATTCGCTTGATAAGCTTCCTCTAGTTCTTTTATAACTTCTTCAGTTTTATTATCCAATGAATAAAAATCACTAAACCAAATATAATGAGCCCAATCAAGTAACCTTTTTGGTGAAGATATTTTATATTTTATAAATAAGATTAGATCATCATACTCTAGTATAATAGGATTTCTGTAAAAAAACTCTGCAAAAGAATCATTCATGTAATCATCTAAAATATCACTTTGAATTAGGCCCTGCTTAAAATTAATCAGTAATTTTCTAGCATTTCTTAGTTCATGTTCTTCATAACTCTTTTTTTTAGCTTTTCTTAAACTTCTTATTCCACCTATAAAATAGATGCAATTAAATAGTGATAGAAAAATAAGTATATATAGAAGATCTAACTCCTCAACTAAATAGATTACTATTAATGCACATACTATGATTAAAATATAAAAAGAAACAGTTACTATTAATCTAGTTATTCCTTCTTTTCTTAATTCTTCATAGCCTTTATCATAAGTCTTATAATAACTACTTGAATTCACTTTCCCCCTCCTTACAAGAGCTCGAATAGCTAAGAAATATTATTTATGTCATATAACGTTCTGTGTTGCCGACGTTTCTCAACCTTACATGCCACGCATGTGGCTAATGTGACGAGTGGTGCGACGCACTTAGGTTGAGGAATGTGTGAGGGCTTGACCCAATAGGAATACCTCTTGGCAAACCCATGAGGCCTTTTGACCCTGCCCGAGCCTTGCGATAACACATTGTTAAGTGAAGTTTTCATAACACACCTAACTAATTCTTCATCTATTCAGCCTTTATCTCTAATATTTCTACTAATTCAGCAGTATTCATTAATTCTGATTCATGATATCCCAAATGCTGATAGTTTTTGAAAACAGCTATAGCTGGTAAGTGGTATTCTCCTCCATTAACACCTACTTGGAATAGCTTATTATGTAGTTCATCACCTAAAAGCTCCTTAACTAAATCATCATTAATAACTCCACAAGAATCATAATACTTCTGCTCTTTCACAAAATAAAATGGAGTATAATCTGATTCCTCATCAGTAATGAAAATTAAATTGGTATAACCAAAGTCATTTATTACGAAAAAACCTTCCATAATAAAATATCCGCTAAATAAGACACGAGAATACTTATCGTCCAGCTCAACTTCTTCAACAGTTAAACCAGAAAATTTCATCCCTTCTTTTAATTCACTTTCTGAGTATCGTACTTCTGAAGCATCATAAATTTGCTTTTCTTTTTGAGCTAGTAATAACTCTACCTTTGATGTCTGAAGTTGTACATCTAAAAGGTTAATTTTTTCTTTTGATAGCTTAACTTCTTCCTCTAATTCCTCATTTTTATCTTGAGTATTTTTTAATTGAAGTTCATAATTAGTATTTTTAGTGCTAATTTCATTAATAACAGCATTTTTATTCTCGAGTTCAGCTTTCAAACTTTCTTTTTCTATAGTGATGTTATCTATCTCTGATTGATAATCTATTTTGGAACAACCTGTTACCATAAGTGCTATCATTAAAATAATTATTATCTTTTCTTTACTTCTAAACATTTGATAACTCCTTCATATTATAATTCTCAATCAAATAATAAGACCCAAAAGAGATACTCTGATATGTTATGATAATTTCACTTAACGTTCATGTGTTTGCGACATCATTGAATTTACAAGGTCTGCTCATGGCTGCGAGGCTCCGAGCGCCTAATGCTGACCTGACTTGGTTAATGAAACGATGTGGGTGAGCTTGGCCCAAAAGGAATACTCACGAACCCCTTGCGCAAACATTTTGTTATGTGATGGATTTCATCTTAGCCCAAATGCGTAGGTTATACTTAATTCCTTGTAAACAGATAGTTTAGCGAAGCAAAGAAATCTAAATCTATTAACTATTAATAAAGTAAGAGCTATTGATCAAGTACTTCTCATAATAATATACTTAAGTCAATAGCGTTCATCAGTTTTATATTATATTGGTCGATGGTACTACTTCATTTTCAATTTCGTCTGTTTAGTTATAAATTATTACGCAACCTCCAATAATAAATTCAAACGATTCAGGCGTGTGTTGAATTCTTAACTTGTCGTCCGTACGTTATGTTTTCCTATTGTAAGAACGATCAACACTCTCGCCTTGGTGGCATTTTTAGTCAAAGCAATTAGCTATTGTCTCGTTACACTTATTACAAATTATACTTGATATGTAGGTATGTTGTAAATAGCAGTAATTAAAAGTTAATAGCGTTCTTTACTTGAAAGTAAGCTTTGGACATTATTATGAATATTAAGATTGAAAAGCCACCACTTTCATTAAAGTCGTTCTATGCTTCAGGCGAGTGATCTCTGATGTGAAAAGATATACTATCTCAATGATATAGTTTGTCGTAGTAATAGATAGAAATTTTATTGAATTATCTTAGTCTAGATATTAAGTTAAGAATTCAGATGAAATCTGCTCATATAACGTTCCGGATTTGCGACGTTTCTCAACCTTAGAGCGAAGGTGCTCATGCCCTGCTAAGGGCTAATGTGCCGAGTGGTCCGACGGACTTAGGTTGAGGAATGTGTAAGGGCATTGCTCATTAGGCTTTATGACCTACGCCCGAACCTTTGCGCAAATATTTTGTTATCAGATCGTTTCACTACTCCTTTTCAAATGCTCCTTTTATAACGTAAACGTAATCATTTTTTAGTACGTTACTCAAATCATTCTCTACAAATGCAGCATCACTAAATGGCTCAAAGCTAACTCCCTTATTAATAACCCTAATACCTAAAATGAAAGCCCTGTCATCGATAACTTGAATTTTCTGTTCATTTGCTATGGTAGTCCATATGGAATCAACTGTATTGATTTCTGAGCTGGTACTACTACTTCCGTTAATTGTTACTATTAGATTATCTTTATTACTTCTAAAACTGCATATTATCTGTTCTTCATCTTCTACTTGCCATCTCACCCCGAGCAAATTGTCAGTGACGAGTTCTTCTTTCTCATAATATTCAACCCAAACCCTAATATACTTATACTCTATTGGGATATTATTGTAGTTAAACCTCATAACCTCATGAGGGTGAGTACCAACCTTTTGCAACAACTTCTTTTCTTTTTCTTCTAATTGGAAAACTTCTATAGACCCACCTTCTGTTTGTCTACATCCACTTAGCACTATTAACATTAAACACGATACTAAAATAACTAATATTCTCTTCATTTTCATAGCCCTCCATTTCTTGCAAAGCTATTCTCATATTGAAATGTCTGATAACGTTTCGTGTTTGCGACGTCCGCCAACCTTTTAGAAGGAGGTGCTCATGCCTGATTAAGAGCTAATGCACCGACTGTACCTTTAGGTCTTAGGTAGCGGATGTTGTAAACACATTGTTAGCTGATGTCGGACTGTATATACATTATCTACTATATATCACAAATAGGAGTATTCCCATTTAACCAGTTTAATTCGCTATCACTTACAAACTGACTTGTCCAACTACCTTGGTTTACATTCCAATCAGCAAAATTAATAATACATTCATAAAATCTATCTATACTCTGTTTATCCTTTTTTGATAAAACATTATTAATAATTTCCATAATATCTTCAGGTTTTTTATCAGCTTTTTCAACACGTTTAATAAACCATTTGTGATACGGATATAATATCTCATTATATGCAAGTATTAATCTTCCTCCAAATAACACCAAATTAGAAATTGAATGATTTAAAAGGTATTCATTATTATGTTTAATTGCTTCTTCACTGTACCACTTCCATCCTTGCAATTGAGCAAAAAATCTTTTAATATTTTCTTCTTTCTTCTGAACAGGATATCGTGTAATCTTTTCTAGTAATTCTATCAATCCTTTAATTTTAGAGTATAAAATAACTGCGCCATCAAAAGCATACCTTGCAGGCTCACTTCCTATCATTGCAACATTTTCCATAAAATCAACGCTTATATATTTACCATCAATATATCCTTCTTCATATGTACAACATTCATTTTCCCAATAAGTTAATTCTTTCATTTCAGTTCTTTTTTTATAATCTTTCTCTGATACTATAATCATAATATCTACATCAGATTTCGAAGTCTCAAATCCATGAGCAATAGAACCCGTTAATAATATGCCTAATACTTCGTCTTGTACTTTTAATTTCTCCAAAATATTTTTCATGGTTTCTTTATGATGTTGATACATAATAAATTCCCCTCTTCATTAATTTATTTTTAACACCTGCAAATTTTCAAGTAGACGATTTCAGCTAACGTTTCGTGTTGCCGACGTTTCTCAACCCTAGAGTGAAGGTGCTCATGCCACGAATGTGGCTAATGTGCCGAGTGGTCCGACGGACTTAGGTTGAGGAATGTGTGAGGGCTTGACCTATGAGGAATGCACCTTGGCTAACCCATGAGGATTTTTGACCTCGCCCGAACCTTGTGGCAATATATTGTTATAAGATGTTGGCTATCCAACCCCAAAAACACATCTTAAAACTTCTCTATTTATGTAAATTAATATAGTTCTCACATATTACTTTCTTTCGATATTTCACGAGGCCAAGGATGCTTTTCAATAATATGAATCTTACGAAATAGAAAACCTTCAAATATTGCTGCAATTAGCTGACAAGGTATAACTAGAGTTATAAAAAGAACACCCCAATCTCTAACTGCTAAATAAATATTCCCATTACCCCAAATGCTAAGCCCGATATTTATTCCACCCACTGCTGCTATAATAAACGCAGCTACCTCAAGTATAATATTGGGAACTGTTAACCAATTTTTTCGTTCAGGAAATCTTTTTAAAACCAGATTAGTTAGAAAACCTATTAGAATATAATGAATAAATGGAAATACAACAAAAATACCTCCAATGGATGACCAAATCAATGCTCCACCAAATAGATTAATACCAAAAATAATTATTATTACCCTAAGGACACCATAGGATTTTAACATGTTCTTGTGCACTATAGTAATAAAGACATCACGTTTACTATCAAGTTTATTACCCCACTTAAGGGCTTTTTCTTTGTTAATTCTAAAGATGATCTCTCCTAAAACCAAACCAGTAAAAAACATCAAAGATAAAACTAATAACATAAGTTTATTACTAGACAATAACTCTACAGTGTTCATCTATTTCACTCCCAAAATATATTTTAATTATGTTGCTACCTTGATGTACAGTAATAGATTATTTCTCGGAGACAATGACCAGTAAGAATTACTCTGAAATGGATAGCCAATGTTTTATAACGTTTCCGTGTTTCCGACGTTTCTCAACCTTAGAGGTGTTCGCTCATGCCCTGGTAAGGGCTAATGCGGACGCCGTCCCGACGGGCTTAGGTTGAGGAATGTATGAGGGCTGACCCAAAAGAAATACTTCTTCGGCAACCCCAAAAGGAATACCACGCCCGATTGAACGGAAAAATTTTGTTATACGAAGTAAAATGCGACCCATCTACAATTTATTAATCATTGTCTTTTTTATATTCAAGTAAACAGTTCATATAAATATTCCAATGATTAACAATATAGCTTTCTCCGTTTTTTAACTCTTTCATAATTTTTTTAGCTTCTACATATGCCAAATCATAATCAGACTTAGAGATAATATTATTAACTAGAGCTTCTTCTAAATCATCTTCATCTATAAGTAGAGTTACTTGAGATGGTAAATGCACAACATCTAAGTATAAATCATCAAAAAAAACTCTACCATCTTCAACTCCACTTCCTTTTATTATATCAAAATACCATTGTATTGCTTTATTGTTTTTATCAAGCATTACTGTCATTGCATAATTAGCGTTTTCAGGTAAAAACTGTAACCATTTAATCCCTTTATCAGCTAAAACCAGATCATCACCATTTACATTTATTATTAAAGGCTCTTTCACCTCGTCGATAGATAACAAAGAAATATATCCACTGTAATTTCTTTCATCAATAAATTTTTCTACATATCTTCTACGTAAAACTCTATTCCAATCATATCGATCTAAATATTTTCTTTTCATTAAAATGGCTCCTTAAATTACACTTCTAGTTACTTATAAGTTTATATCATAAAATTTATTTACCCATTTAATCTGCTACCTATTTAGTGCTATTCACACCAAATCATAGCATTTTCTTTCGTATAACTTTTTCATGTTCACGACGTTTCTCAACCTTAGAAGGAGTCGCTAATGGCACGAATGTGACTGATGCGCCGACTGTCCCTACAGGCTTAGGTTGAGGAATGTGTGGAGGGCGATGACCCTAGAGGAATACCTTGCCCGGAACGAATGTGAACATGTTGTTAGGCGATGTAAAAACATGGCCACCTAGATTATTCTTTTCCTATATATTTCATAA
>NZ_PQDH01000031.1 GCF_002964605.1 Vallitalea okinawensis | reverse complement strand
TCTATAAACAGTAGGCTAGCTTTGCTATGTTCATTTTGCTGATTTAAAAAATACTTGACTTCGCTTAGCTGGTTTAGATGATGTACTCACCAGAAGTTGCAACTAGCTAAAATCAGTTCTCAAATTATCCCAACAAAAAGCAATAGATTTCAATTTCTTTCCGCCTCTATCTATTATTCTCTCCTCGACTAACTTGCCACCTACATACTCATAAAAATACTTGGATTTATTCTCATGTAATGTCCACAATATTAATGAGTTAATTTCCTCATTCTTATATCTTTCAATCACTTTTTTCATAAGCTTCTTCCCAATCCCTCTACGTTGATAGTTATGAAGTATATATAAAGAATGTATCTCTCTTTCATAATGAGGATGTGTTCGATTACTACTTGCGCACAGAAAACCTACTATTTTATTATCACATACTACGACATATGCAAATTCATTTTGTGGGTCTTGAAAAAGTCTTTTTTCCCAGCTTTGACTCTTCTGTTCATATGATAGACTATCTAAATATAAATCGGGCATTATTCCTCTATATGTACTTCTGTTACTATCTACTTGTACTTTCGCAATATTTATGCAATCGTTTTTTCTTGCACTCCGAATTTGCATTTCGTATCTGTTTCTCCTTTCAACTAGGTGAGTATGTTATCTAACGTTCCGCATTCCCGACGTCTCTGAACCGGCCCCTCAGAGCCCTTCTTCCTGGCGGTACTCGCACCAGTGAAGAGATGTGCGTAGGATACGAAAATATATTGTTAGATGATGTAAACCACGGAAGATGCCGTTTACTACCGTTTGGGATCTAGAGTATTAATCAACTTACTTATTTGCTCATATTGTTCTGTTATTGTGTTATGTAGTCTTTCTTTTAACTCTTTATTATTTTTCCAATAATCTTCTGGTATATTTAGTACACTATTCAGTAAATCACCTGGATATAAATCTCCTTCCACTAAAATATTGGCCTCAATTTCCTCAATAGCCAATGGAACTAAATAATCTAGACCAATTTTTTGCCCAATCATGATTCTAAGTTCTTCAACCGTATAATCTAAAATAGGCTTAGTATTATACAAATTTGTACATTTTAAGGTCAAACTAGATTTAAATTTTGGGTTTTCTAAAACATTATTATATATACTTCTTAAAGATTTTGATTCATTATAATTTAAAGAAATACCTTCACAAGTAAAAGCAAGTGTATCTCCAGATATCATTTGAAGAAGCGTACTATATTTCCCACCTTTTTCTGTAATCCTTATTTCATCTATATAGTCTGAATCACCACATGGAGCCCTATGAGGTATTAATATATCTTGAACATTAGTAAGAATGATTTTACTTAATGTGGTAGTTATTGAGTCATTGATAAATGCTAAACATGATATAT
Source organism: Vallitalea okinawensis (assembly GCF_002964605.1). Lineage (NCBI taxonomy): Bacteria > Bacillati > Bacillota > Clostridia > Lachnospirales > Vallitaleaceae > Vallitalea > Vallitalea okinawensis. The sequence continues at coordinate 13,362 of NZ_PQDH01000031.1, read as the reverse complement.
TGACAATTTTCTCATCCCAACTAATCTCTATACCTAATAATTTTGCATCATGTAAATTCCATTTGTTAAAATCTGTTCTATTCATAATATAACTCCTACATAAAAATAGTGGTTTATTTCATCTAACGTTCCGAATTTGCGACGTTACTCAACCTTAGAGCGAAGGTGCTCATGCCCTGTTAAGGGCTAATGTGCCGAGTGCTCCGACGGACTTAGGTTGAGGAATGTGTGAGGGGAATTCTCAAAAGTTTTTTGACCCGCCCGAGCCTTGTGCAAATTCTTTGTTAGGTAAAGTAGAATACGACAAATGCCAATTAATCATCTATATTTTTGCATATAAATTCTTTCTTCTCTTTATCGTATTTCCAAATATTATGGTGAAAGTTCATCATCGATTCATAGTGAATGATATAACTCTCTGGTATATATCCGAGTTTTTCACACATTAAATCTAATGAATATTCAAACGCAAATTTCCGACCGTCATATTCATTCTTACAATTCTCATTCCAACTTTGTTGCAAACTTTCTCTATTCTCAAGTTCAAATGAGAATCCTTTTCTTATGCTTCCATCAGATAATAATTTAATAAATGCATCATCTTTTTCTTTTGTAGGAAAACCATATCGCATAGAATAATGTCCTCTATCATTATCTTCGATAACATAATAGCCTATTTCATTACTATACTTTAGATATAAACCTTTAAGCCCCCAATTGTTAGTCAAACATTCTTTTAATAAACTTTTTAGTTCTGCAGCAATCTCTTCTTCTTCTGAAGACATTATGTGCTTATAATAGTTTATTCCATCATACATCACTGAATAAATATCACTCATAATTATATCCTTCCCCTCCCCTAGTACAGAGTATTCTATTTCACCTAACATTCCGGATTTGCGACATCCCTCAACCTTAGAGCGAAGGTGCTCATGCCCTGATAAGGGCTAATGTGCCAAGTGTCGCGACGCGCTTAGGTCGAGGAATGTGTGAGGGCGTGCCCCATTAGGCTTCATGACCCTGGTCCGATCCTTGTGCAATTGTTTTGTTAGGTGATGTAAAATTGCGGCCGAACTCCAAACCCATATATAAATAACAGTATGTCCCATATCAATATGATTAGCTGTAGATTTATCAGTCTATTCAATCATTTATATCTATTGGAGTAAAAACGTATAAAGGTACTTCCCATCCGTTTTCCACTGTCAATTTTATTTCTTTACCTAAAAAATTTGCCATACTCTCAAAGAACTCTACCATCAATCTAATACTCGAGACTTCATTAAATTCTCTTGGATCAATATCCATTTCAATTATCTCTATATCAAAGAAGTGACAATTAACTATTACATCTCCAAGCCTGATTTCCAGTAAAACTCTCATTTCTTTTTCTAGGCTTTTTACAATAATATCATATACCTCATTATTTAATTCAAGTACTTCACTTCCTATGTATACTTTTACTTCACATGTATATAAATTTAGAAATTCAAAGTAATTTAGCCAGTCATTTTTTTGAGCATTTTCTACTATGACATCCCTATAACTTCCATCTATAAACAGTACTTTTTTTCTAAAGTTTTCAAACTTCATAGAAGTCCCCCCATGCAATCCCCCTAATTTATAATAGCTATTTTATTTCACCTAACGGTGCGGGTTAGCGACGTTCCTCCACCTTAGATAGCTCCTATCTTAGGTGGAGGAATGTGTGAGGTCAACACCCCAGAGGCTTTATGACCCACGCCCGAGCTTTACGCTAACGTATTGTTATAAGATGTAATCTCACTCAGCTTCGAAGCTAATCCCAAATATTTTATTTTATTATTGATTACAGTGCTGAAGGTCATACTTCCTCATATTCGTTTAATGTATATCTTCCAGAAATTTTGTTGTGAAATCTTTTTTTCTAATGTCTTCAATAATAAAATCATTGATTTTAGGAACAAGATTAATATTTTTCAACTCATCAACTGAAATCCACTTACATCCTGTACTAATTGATTTATTTACAGGGTCAGAATCAATTACTCTATATACCATCTTTTCTTTAGATTCATCAACTTCACATCTAAATACATGGCTTACTCCTCCAAGTGGACCATATCTATATTCATCTCTTATAGGATTATATTCATATATGTATAGCATCTCCCTAACCAAAACACTTAGCCCACTTTCCTCAAGTACTTCCCTAGCTACAGCATCTCTCAAAGTTTCATCAACTTCAACACCACCCCCAGGAAGATTATAATATTCTCCATTATTAAATTCATTTAGTAATACATTATCATCCTTGATGACTATAGCTCTTGAACTTAGTCTATAATTGCTCATATTATTTCTCCATTTAAATCTCTAAATCATTACTTGCATACCATAATATATCATATTAGGAGTCCATTTTTACCTACCATCCCCCGATCAAATGATAATATCAATACATATAAATACTTTGAATATTTTTTTAAACCCAAAAAGGAATACCCGGAATGAGTGAGGTAATGTCTTTTAACTATAAGTATTACCGACGTCGGATATAAGCCTTAAAAGACGTCTTTGCGACATATGTAGGTAATACAACGATATACGTAAGTGAATTAAACTAAACTTTAGAACCGTCGCCTGCTGTTATAGAGTTTAATAACATAGACACAAATTATGATTATACATATTTGAGATATAATCTCTAAAGCTGGTATTATAAACCCTAATCCTAATCTCCACAACATATTAACCTCCTAAAATAAACTCACTAAATCACAGCCTAATATGTTAAATTATAGCATATAATATAACAAAATTAAATCATGCACATAAAAAAAGAACATCACCCAAATTTTATTGCACCAACAGGGTTGACTTTTTATTTAATAAGCTCGATACCGAATGTACGTTTGTTTGTAATTAATGTATGGACGGCGATTTTCGAAGGTAATACATAAACCAATTGACGTGATTACCTGGATAAAAGAAATGGAACAATGATACCTTTTAAGTTCAGGATAACTGACAATGAAGAAAGATACACTTATAATTTAAAAGTATTTCATTCTGAAAAAGACAACAACTATTATGGGAATAAGCTTATTACTTACACTTGCCAAACCGAAATTAATGGTCAAGTAAAGATCTGTGAAATTAGATATGATCGAAATGCGATGACGCGGACCTTATTTAAGATATAGGGTTCATTTTTATTCTACAAATTCTAAATGACCTAGCTGAATCCATAATTTAGATTGGTACATTGATGAAGGGACAGAAGAATTTACTCAAGTTATGACTGTAACTGATAAAAATAAAGAATACAATATTAACATATCCAATTATGAAGAAGCTGTAGGTGTAAAAGGAGTAGAGTCATAGAGCTGATATATTATTGGATATTGAGGTCATACTGTTTATATCATGGACTTAAATTTATGGGTTCTATATTGGATTTCCAGCATACTTACCAATGGACTTTATGTATGCTGTAGGTGTTACATTCATATGACGCTTAAAGTATTTAGTGAACTGGCTAGGGCTACTATAACCTACCTCATGAGCTATACGAGATATAGTATATTGATTAAGCTTCATTAATTCTAAGCTTTTGTGTATTCGATATTTAATTAAATACTCATAAGCAGTGGTATTCATAAGTTTTTTAAAAATGCGATTACATTCTGAGACACTGGTATAGCCGCCATTAGCAATGTCTTTTACTGAGATGGAGCTATCATAATTAAGTTGAATAAACTCCAGGTAGCGTTTTAACCTGTCACCTTGGACCTTTTGTATAGGCATAACGGACTTTGCATCAATGTCTATACTGCTAATAAAGGTAAACCATAAATCGTAAAGTGTGGCAAGTAATTTAAACTTATAAAAAGATTCATGGCTATCCTTAAAGGCAATAGCGCTTAATAGGTCTAATTTTTTAATAATTGCTTGCTCATCAGATGATTGTTCTATTAAGACCAAATCCATCATGGGATTTTCTGTGTATTTTTTTACATCTTCATACATGTCATTATTAAGGGCAGAGACAAGCAATAAATCTGGGAAAAGAAAAGCATGGCATACACAATTGTCATAAGTGTTTAAGACATGCAAAACATTCTTTGGTATAAAAGCACCTTCCCCTTCATTGACAATGATCTCAGACATTGTTGTTTGGATATGAAGTTTATTCTTCAGAACGATAATAAATTCTATCTCCTCATGTTTATGCAAAATTTGAAATACCTTTCTTTTGGGAACACAGGTATTATCTTTTATATCAAGAGCTAAAAAAGGGAGTTCTACAGAATGTTTGATACGTTCTCCAATCAAATAAGGTTGTTGAGATGAAATATAATCCATAAATCCTCCTAGTTGACGATATCGTTATAAAACATTTGTATTATTGGTTAAAAAGTCATATTATATACGCTTTCATTATGATATTATTATAGAGGTTCCTAGGAAGGCCTACAAGATATATTTGCTAGGGACCAGATTAAGAGTATTAAGTAACCAGAAAAATAGAGAAAAGTAATTTTTAAGAGAGGTGAAAGAATGAGTATAAATGATAGAATTGACCATACCATACTTAATGCAGATGCCACAAAAGATGAAATAATAGGGTACTGTGAAGATGCTAAAAAATATAGCTTTGCATCTGTTGTAGTAAATAGTGTTAACGTACCCATAATAGCCAAGGAACTTAGTGACAGTGACACAAATATCGTTGCTGTTGTAGGTTTTCCATTAGGTGCGATGTTGACAGAGGTTAAAGCATTTGAGGCGTCACAATGCGTAAAATACGGTGCCAAAGAAATTGACATGGTTATCAATATTGGTGCATTGAAGGATAAAGATTATAAAGTAGTGGAAGAAGATATCAGGGTCATCGTGGAAGCCTCGAAGCCAGCACTTGTAAAAGTTATTATCGAGACCAGTTTACTAACAGATGAGGAGAAGGTTAAAGCCTGTGAGTTATCAGTGAGTGGAGGAGCAGCATTTGTAAAAACATCATCAGGTTTTTCAACTCATGGTGCAACTGTTCAAGATATTAGATTAATGAAAGATACAGTTGGAAATTCAGCTTTCGTTAAAGCTAGTGGAGGTATCCGAACATATGAAGATGCTATGAGCATGATTGATGCAGGAGCCGATCGTATTGGTGTAGGTGACGGTAAGCTCTTGGTAAGAGAATAAATAAAAGGAATCTTCATTAACGAATATATGGATGGCTAAAATAATTGTAGAAAAAAGAGGCATGAATTTAAAATTCATACCTCTTTTTTTGTTGCTCCCCCTGCATGTGCGCAATCTTATGGGTGAAAGTCTCTAGTGCTTTTTGATAGTACCAAACACTAATATCCTATAATATAATTATTTAAAATTTAAAAATTCTAAGTTTAAAGAATATTCATTTAATAATTTAGCAATGGCTTATCTCTTCTTTTCTACTTTCCTAATCTCCTTTATTAAAATCCTTATAAAACATACTTGGTTGGTCCTTGCCCACCTCCCTATCATAGAACCAGTCTATAATGGAATCAACCATATCCATTGTCAAATCATACTCTTTTTCATTTTCATCAAGTATAATTTTATTATTAAAAGAGCTCTGCTATCTATATTACCTTCCTTAAACAGAACTTTAGTCTTCTTCATACCAATACGCTTTACAGTTATTGCAATCATAGTCAGTCCTTATTGTCCAAGGTTCGTCATCTGGTGAACAGTAATTTACTCTTACATCTTCTGATCCGCAATTATGGTAGATGGTTTTTTCCTCACTCATTCTTAACCCTCATTCTTCATTAGCACAATTTAGTTGCCATTATACATCATTAATGTTAAAGTGTTAAAGAGGTGATAATTGTATGAAAATTAGAACACAACGAAATATATTGATTTTTTCTAGCTTATGCTTTTTTATGGCTATGATTTTATGCTTTTTGATAAACTTTTACGTGTCCTTCTATCCCCTATACCTTATCCTTATCATATTAAATGGGATCACCAGCATGCTATTCTTAATCAATGCTTATAAGGCACATAAAGAATATAAAAAGACTTCTCGCTAACTTACGATTTAGTTAATATGTGATTAACCACTTCTCATTGTGCATCATATAATTCTTTGTATCTGTAACTTTTAAATACTGGCTCAAAATCAAACTCAGATTCAATTAATTTGATAGCATACTTTCTTTCAAATAGATTATTGATAACCACCATATACTTCTTCTCTAATACATCAATCATCCTAACTATTTTTGTATTTTGATACTTAAGTGTCAACCGTAAGTGAATTACTATTTTAAAGTGTTTTGTCAAGTGAACAAAAGTAAGATTTACTTTACTTGCTTAAATAATCTAATAATGATAGAATATTTTCAGGGTGATTATTTTGAAGAAAAGTAATAAAATTATCTTATTAATTATCATTTTATATTCAATTCTATTTCTAACTTATCACTACGACTCTTTTATATGGATTCTTTTAAGACTTAGTATAGGATTAGGAACAATTTTATACTTTAGTTTAAAAGAACTATTAGATTTTTGATATTTAAACTAACATTAAACTCTCTTTAGCTTTTCTCTTTTTGGCTATTTGATGCTAAACAAGGTACTGGACTTTTTTCCATAACATGCGTTTTTTAATCTCCTCTTTTATTGTTACATCATGACTCATATCAGAGTCGTTTAAATACTTTTCTGCTTGTTACTCTTTGTAACTTTAGTTTTTCTTGCCACGGATTCACTTCCCATAACTTAATAGTTAATTACTTTTTTCCTATTTCATGGTATAATTTAACTTATTATATAAGGAGAATAGATTTATGAAGAATTTTCTTAAAATACTATTTGCAATTAGTTATGTTTTTTTATTCTTCTTTTCTATGTACAAGCTTTATGGTGTGTATAGATATATATACTTAGCATTATCAATTCTTAGCTTTGCTTGTATGAATGAACTTGAAGAAAACAAAAAATACATATTCGTAATAATTGGAATATGGTATGCTGCTGCAGTAACTATCTTTCTGTTATCTGTATTTGGTATAGAAATAAATTTAGATATTCCGCTGCCAGATATACTTACCTAAACAATTATTTAGCTATCATTATCTATACTTTCTACGTAATACGTACTGTATGTTACAAAAGGGGTTAGGTCACTTACATTTGAAAAGTTTATGTAAAAAGGAGGGTTTGCATATGTTAAATTAACATTCTTAAACCTTTTCATTTGTTTACATCTCCTTGCATGTATGTTGTATTTTTTTAAGGGTTTTATAGACACTTTGTTGTACTTCTTTTTTTTATTTTTTTGATACCATAACACCATCTCAGAGTGTTTTTCTCATTTGTTCAAAGTAATTCATATTCTCGTGAACATCTTCTTCTTCATCACCTGATATAATTCCATCAGCAGTTATATCCATAAGTTTTTCCTTTGCATCTTCAATATTTCGTGTATCTCTATGTATCTGAACTGCTAACACTGAAATTTCTTTTTGATCTAACAAGCAGTATATTTACTTGTAAAAATCGAAAAAGACACCAACTAAATGTCGATGCCTTTCCTATTCATTCAACTCTACTTCATCACAATTTCTTTCCATGGGATTAATGAATCCGTTTTCTCTTTCCTTGGCTTCTTCTGTTTTACATTGTCGTCCTGTATGATCTATATAGTAGTCTTCTCTCATTACTAACTCCGATATAGGAACAAGTTCAAATCCCTTTTCTCTAAGTCCTTTAATAATTTCATCTAAAGCATCAGCTGTGTATTTAGCATTATTGTGAAACAATATAATAGATCCATTTCTTAACCTATCACTTTCTACGACTCGTTTGTACATATCCTCCTTACCGTATGCACGCCAATCTAAGCTGTCATCATCCGATACAAATGTAAAGGTAAAGGAAGAGAAAAACCTTTCTCTTCCTTACTTTCATACATTTATTAAATTAATAAAATACTCATTAATAAAAGAAATTAACTCTTCACTTTGTCCAGTTTCTTTAGCTTTATTAATCATTATTCTATGAGCTTTTTCAATATTATGTATGTCTTCACATAAAATACTTATTGTAAATTCCATAAATACTGATTTAAAATCATTTACTGATAAACTATCGTTTTCAAGTTCATCTATATTATTATGCAATATCTGTCTCAATATAACACCCCTAACGTTGCCAATAAATAAGAAACTATAAGGTCTAAGGTAAAAATTCCTATTTATATTGTAAACCTGCAGGGTAATGATGTCACTAATTTTATCGAACATTTGTTCGTTTTGATAAGATTGAATAAGTACTTTAAAATAATGGTAAATGATGTATAGACTTTTCCTTCAAAGATTATGAAACAGCGTTAGCATAGTAATTAAAAGATAGTTTATACACGTTAAGCATTTGTTGATAATACATTAGTTATTACCTTTTTAGATAATAATTATTACACCATATGCTTAAGTTAGCCTTGTTAATATACGATATTTTTAGAAAACAAATATTTAATAAAACATAGCCTACCACTATTTAATTGTTCTGCTAATTAGCATACTGCTAGAAACTTGAACGATCGTGATTCCATATCCATTCTCCAATTTCACTTCCATCAGAATGGATATCATAGTTAGTTAAATAGTGCATTGAAAAAATATTTGAGGAACCTGGTCTAACCCCTTCAAGAGTAAATCTAATTTCCAAATCAAGTTTTCTATTAGGGTACCTATTCTTTATATCTTCTCCTATTATTAATAAATGATTTTTCAAATCTAATTGTACTTGCTTAACGTGATTGAAAATTTCTTCGTTTGTTTTCACCGTTACTTCATCTGGTAAACTAGCACTTAAGTGAATGGCATAATCTGTTTCTTCAAATATGTAGAAATTTAAATCAACTGTTCCCTGACTTGTTTCAACATTGGAATAGTTTTCAGTTAAATATTTCTGTAACACACTGTTATAGCTTATTCTGATGGTATTGTCATAGTAGTATGATATCTCTTCGCCAAAAGATTCAAAAACAATGTATATAGGTAAGTATGTTTTTCCATCTTTGACAACTGCTTTGGCATAGTTTTGGATTTTAGCATCGTTCTTATAAATATAGTTCTCATTGATAGGCACCTCCACAACGACACCGTCTTTTTTTGCTATTGCAATTTTATTTACATCATCCCAAGTAACTTCAGCTCCATACTTCTCTAAAGTAGCTCTAAAAGGAACCATAATTTTTCTAATTTCATCTATAAGGGGATATCCTGTTTGATCTGTATATTTTTTATCTATAAATGGATATCCTGTTTCATCTGTATATTTAATAGATTCTCCATCGATGATTACACCAATATTCTCTTGGGCTGATACAGTAGAAATAGTAAAAATAAAAATGGCGATAGCAATAATAGACTTAAATCTTATACTCATAACGAATCTCCTTTATTAAATATAATTTATATATAAAGTAATAAATTACATTATAGTGAATCGAATTTTCCAAATATATTTATTTAGAATTTGCATTTAATTGTTATGTAATATTATATCTAATATGACTATATCGTTAAAATATAATTTAATCTATAATCAATGAATCAAGCTTTATATAAACTTTATAATCATCACAGCTATAATCAATAGAAAGGATGTAGTTATCATTATATAAACTCTTTTCTTATATATCTCATAATTAATAATAATAGTTCCTTCATCAACATTATTCAAATTGAAGAACTTTGATTTTAAAAATAAAGAATATCTTTGATTACTCATTCCAATAAAGTAATTTGCTCTTTGAAATTCTTTAAATTCATCAAAATGATTTTCTTGGACATACTTTTTTATGATATATCCAACTTTATAAGAAGATAAAAACACATAAATTGTTAAAATTACTGCTATTAATATCAGAAGTGTATAATTAATCACTATAATAGGGATAGTTATAACAATTATAGCAGATAACAGTTTATTAATATTTCTATTAACTGTAGTTAGGTTCTGATTAACTTTTTTAAGTTCTTCCACCCTTTGCCTCCTTAAAAAAAGTTCAACTACTTTATTATCAATACAGAATATACTGATATATGCTAGTAGACTAAATTGAGCTTTAAAGTAGTGCATATGTATTATTAATTGTTGTCTTCATCGAGTATAAATGCATAATATCTGTCGTGCTGGTACGTTAACTTTCCTCGTTGGAACTTATTAAGTCTTTTGTATTCAAGATCATTAACCTGTAATTCAATTTTTGCACCATTCCCATATCTAAATATAATGAAATATGAGAATGATGTAATACCAGCTCTATTTCTGTTTGGCTTAGTAGTCATGTCAACAATTTTAGCATTAACTGTTTTAATAGGCTTATGATTAATATAAATATGCCTTAACCAAAAGGTTAGTCCTATAATCCCCATGATAATTATAAGAATTAAATCTTCCAAAGTAGCCCCTCCTTAAATTAAACTTTAGTGAATTTTATTGAATAACATTTGAGAATAGTGGCGTTTCACCTTCCTTAGAAGGAGACCTATGCCCTTACCCTAATTAATTAATATTTCTATACGATGTTCAATCTAACCCTCAACTTCTTTTTCTCTTAACTCTCTATAAATTGTTAAACCAATAATTATTGATAAAACAGTAGCTAAATTTGCTATAATAGTTAAAGCAATTCTAATTACTAAGTACATGTTCCTATATGTTATAATTAAATTACTTATTGCTGATAAGGAAAAAACAAATAAGTGTAATAATATTATTATACATGCAAATTTTATATTTACCCACTTATCTAATTTATATAATTCTTTACTTCTTTTTATAAAGTTCGTCTTATTTTCAATACATAAAACAATATTAATAAATGGGAATTTAAGCTTGGTAAATATCAGTGATATGATCACTAGTGTAAAAAGGGCATATATCAAAATATCTACATTGCCTAATAAAATTGAGATAACTAAGATGGGGATCAATGGCACTATAATAATTCCTAAGAAAATTATTAAATATATTATGCTACCTTTTAAGTATCTAGGTAGTTTTAAAACAGAAATTTTTAAAACTCTCCAATTAGAAATTTTTGATTGATCCATAACATGATTTATTAATATCATCTGATAAATCATAACAAAATAAGACAGTATTGCATAAAATAAAAATTCCCTACCATCCATTATAAATTCATCAGCACCTTTAATATAATCATAAAATAGGCTACATGAACTAAAGATTATTGGTAAAGATAGACTTAAAACTATGGTACCACCTTTTTGCTTAAAAATAGTTTTTATTTGAGTAAATATTAAAACTAAACTTAACTCCTTCATTTCTTCCTCCATATTTCTACTAAACACGATTTGGTTGCTTATAACCTCTTAATGAGCAATATTTGATAACCTAAATTGCTATAAATAAGTCTTTTCTAAATCAATAAACCATATATAAAGTCTTTTGGTAAATCCATTAATGCTTATCTGCTAAGCTAAACTTAAATGAATTATTTATTAATTTGCCGATTTAGGCTTTGCGACCTTACCCGAACCTTGTGCAAAACTACTGTTAGAAGATGTACTATAATAACTCTCTAAAAGGTTACATATTAATAATCCAATTTACGAAATCTCTTATAGCATCATTGGGATTTACTCTTAGGTTTTGTTCCGCAATTTCATCGTAATATTCTAGCTCATGAACAATTAAAGGTATTTCTTTACTAAACTTATTTAAGATAACCTTCTCTTTATGGAGTCTTTGAACAGTGGTCAAAACAATTTTTACAAAATTACTTTTGATTTCTTCACCTAACTCACATGTTCGGTCAAATTCTTTTTCTTCTTCCTCATCGGTAAAATACAATCCCAATTCTCTAATCCAGTGATCTACTTTCTCCGCACCATTATTCTCAAAATAAGAATCACCGATAACTAATTCTCTGTTTTGCAACCAAAATGCATAGTTCCATTTAGCTTCATCAAGGTCAGAGGCATCCGATTGCTGCTTGTTTACATTTTCCCAAGTATTATATCCTAACGTGACACTAGGAAGCCTATAGTCATCATTTTTATTCTCAATATAAAATGAAATGGCGTATATTTCTTCTATTAGCCTACTATCCCAGGACTCTATTTTATTCCTCATACTTTCATATAAATACTCTTCAAAATTTATCATTTCAAACCTCCAAATTTTTCTACCTAATAGGAATACCTTGTAAAGATGATAACATGTATGCTATAAGTATTGTCGACATCAGATATAAGCCATTAGAAGACGTTTGCTGCTTATGTCGGATATAAACGTAGGTTATTTAAACTAAACTTTAATCAAATCCTGCATAGAAATATAATAAAAATTCTTGATAACCTTTTGTTTTACCATCTAAAGCACGGATTTTATCTATAGTAAATTCATCCTTTTTTATAGTGACCTGGTTTTTTATAGCTATTTCATGAACTGCCATTAACTCTTCTTTTTTTTGAGAGCTAATTATATTAGTGAATTCAAGTTCCTTATTGCTGTTATTAAGTAGTATTTTATAACGGAAAAGAAGATCTTTTTTTTCTCCTACAACTTTTGTTTCAATGTTAATCTCTTTAATTTCATTCCATGTACTAAATTGCTCGTTGAAAAATATTCTTTCTCCTACCCCTTCATCATTAACGTATATGTAGTTAAAACTTAATATAATATATAAAATAAGAAAGAAGATAGCTAAAGCTATAAGTTTTTTATTATCTAAATCAATATTATAAGGTAAATTTTTCAATATATATTTATAGAGTTCTATAAAATATTTTTCTAAGAATGACTCAAACAAAGCCACTAAAAGTATCATAAATGCAAAGAAGAATAAAATCATTTTTAAAGGTCCGATAAAATCAGAATTATAAACAAAGATTGGATCTGATTCTATTATTATTTTTTGTAAAGAATATGATAAATGTGGTGAACATATAGTTAAAGTAGTAAGTATAAACAAAATAAAAAGTATAGAAACATCATAAAAAAATTTTTGCTTTCTTATATTACTTGATTGTGTCAACATTATTGCTCCTCCTATATCTGATTTTAAACACTACAAATATTGAAGCCATCGTTACTAAACTAAACTTTAGTTAGTATCATTTAAATGTATTCTCTTTTACCTGTGGTAAAATATCATATATTGAGCATCCTATCATCTTTTCAAAATAGTCCTTAAGGTCAAAAGTAGCTTCCCACTTCCTTTGCATATAATCATTAACTCCATGTCTTAGCACTACATCTACCATCCTTTTTTCCATTAAGCAGTATCCACTAGGTAATGCAAGCGCATCACATAATTGAATTAATCTATCATAATCATTGTACTCA
>NZ_PQDH01000030.1 GCF_002964605.1 Vallitalea okinawensis | reverse complement strand
CATAAAAAAATCTCCTTCCTGATTGTTTGGATTATAACCAGGATGGAGATTTTTACACAGTTTACGTTACAGACTCGTTCAAAATCCCCTTTTAAAATTAATAAGTTTATGATATATATGTATTAATCTATCTTTTAATGAACAAAAAAGAGGCAAAGTATGCCTCTTTAATCTCTGATTTTCTGTATAATACTTGAATAGCTATCATTTGTTCTTGCAATCTCATTCTTATCATCCTTTTGAATGTACCACTTTTTAAGTATATCTGCTTCAATAGTATTCATATTGACTAATACTTTGTCAATGTCACTTAGTCTTTCTTTAGTATCTTTAATACTCTTAGTTAGTTGTTGTATCTTAAATAGAGTATTAATTGCTTCATCTTGTTGTTTTCCACCTTTTACTTTCATAGGATTCAATTCTATGCTACTTATATCATGTGGTCCATTTTCAAGAATTAGTTTATTCCTTTCTCTTTGCATATTGTCTATACTTAGTGTAAGAGCTCTATAGTGGTAAAGATGATTTTCTGCTTCTTTTATGTAATTCATATAATATCCTCCTAGCTTTTATCCTTTTGATTTCTAGTTCTTTCCTTTTATTCTTCCTTTGCATAATTTTTTAATGTCTTCTCTCCGCTGTTCGTTTCCCAGGGGAATTTGTTACTTCACAAGTGACCATATCATTTCCCACTTTCTCACCTACTTCACTATTTACTTTATTAACTATAAAGTATCCCTTTCAAGGTTTTGGGCGTCAAGAAGAAAATTAAAAAAGGTTGTATTTTTTTCTTTCTAGAGAGATTTCTATCAATCGTTACTAAGCATTGTTTCAAAGTTCGTGCATTTACAAAATTCCAAATATATGCTAATATTATTTAAGTTCTTTAACTATAATTCATGGCAATGCCATACCTTCAATATGCATCTACCTTTATTGGTTAATGTCATAAATGAAGGAGGGATTTTATGTTGGAACTAAGCATAAAATTAGATCTAATTACTTTAATTAGCCTTGCTAGTTTAGTAATCGTTCTAATAAGTTAAAGAACATAGAGGGCTCCTTTTGGAGTCTTTCTTAATGCGAATTAAACCTGATTTTAAATACTACTGACAATATCCTAAGATACCGCTCCTTTTCTTTCTCCCTTTCTTTGGTCCATCCCATACATCACAAGACCAATCAACATCTGCTTTCCATCCATTTTTATCATAGTTCTTAACATCATCAAGAATTTGCCGATAACTATAGCCACCAATCGCTTTGGCTACTATTTTAGAAGCTTGTTTTAAACTTTTTGCAGCAACAACACCATCTAACCCGTCATTAAAATAATAAATATTTATTTTCTTCAATGCTGTTCTCTTCCTTCATTAAACCGAACTTTAAACAATATTTTATTTGTATTCTTAGTTATATTCATTTTTCCAATTAAAAGTAAATAACGCTTGTACTAATTATTGAATATAATGTAGTAACGAATGAATCTGCAGGCGAGGTGTTTTTATGTCAAATCAACCTTTCGCATATGTTACGAATTTAAACGATGGCACTGTATCAGTAATACGTGTATCTGATAATATGGTCATTCAAACTATACCTGTGGGAACTGATCCTGGTGGGATAGCAATAACTCCTAATGGACAATTTGCATACGTTACTAATGGGAACAGTAATGATGTATCGGTAATACGATTATCTGACAATATGGTCATTCAAACTATAGCTGTTGGGATTCGTCCTTTTGGATTAGCAATAACACCTAATGGGCAGTTAGTATATATTGCAAACAGTTTTAGTGACAATGTATCAGTAATCCAAGTATCCACTAATATGCTATTAACAACGATACTTGTTGGAGTTTTCCCACAAGGTGTAGCAATAACACCTAATGGACAGTTTGCTTATGTTACTAATACATTATCTGATAATGTATCTGTCATACGTTTATCAGATAATATGGTCATTCAGACTATACCTGTTGGAGATGGCCCACGGGGTGTAGCAATAACTCCTAATGGACAGTTTGCTTATGTTGCTAATGGTGGCAATGCCACTGTATCAGTAATAAGATTATCTGATAATATGGTCGTTCAAACTATACCTACGGGAATAGTACCTTTAGAAATTGCAATAACTCCTAATGGACAAATTGCATACGTTACTAATACATTATCTGATAATGTATCTGTAATTCGTTTATCAGATAACATGGTCATTCAGACTATACCTGTAGGAGATGCCCCACGTGGATTAGC
The DNA here is from genome assembly GCF_002964605.1 of Vallitalea okinawensis. NCBI lineage: Bacteria > Bacillati > Bacillota > Clostridia > Lachnospirales > Vallitaleaceae > Vallitalea > Vallitalea okinawensis. Next base: position 21,326 of record NZ_PQDH01000030.1, on the reverse strand, counting down.
AATAACTCCTGATGGACTGTTTGCTTATGTTGCTAATTCTTCGGATGATAATGTATCAGTAATACGTTTATCAGATAATATGGTAGTTCAAACTGTGTCTGTGGGAGATTCTCCTACAGGAGTCGCAATTACTCCACTGCCAAATCCTATACTAAATCCCTCTTTCGTTAAAGTAATAGTATCTAATATAGAGTTAACTGCCATTGTTCGTGATATCAACTAAGTAACTTATACAGGTAGTACATTGCAATGTTTAGTAATATGCTACTTGTATATTTCAATAACCATTTCTATCAAGTATCATTCTCACACTTCATTAAACAGAGCTTTTGTTAATATTTAGTTCATAGCAAATCCCTATTGTATATAATCAACAATTTAATATTCTCTTTCCAAATGTAAATAACGCTTGTACTAATTACTGAATATAATGTAGTATAAAATATTGTATGGAAAGGAACATTTTAATGGCAAATCAACCTTCTGCATATGTTACGAATGGAAATGATGCTAGTGTATCAGTGATAGAATTATCAAATAATATGGTTGTTCGAACTGTACCTGTTGGAAATTCCCCCTCTGGAATAGCCATAACTCCCAACGGACATTTCGCGTACGTTACTAATAGAGGGAACAGTAATGTATCTGTAATACGATTGTCTGATGATATGGTCGTTCAGACCGTACCTGTTGGATATTTACCTTATGGAATAGCCATAACTCCCAACGGACAATTCGCATATGTTACTAATTCTGGGGGCAATAATGTATCTATATTAAGATTGTCTGATAACAAGGTCGTTCAGAACGTACCTGTTGGAAACACGCCATTAAGATTGGCCATAACTCCCAACGGACAATTCGCGTACGTTACTAATACTTGGGACAGTAATGTATCTGTAATACGACTGTCTGATAATAAGGTCGTTCAGACCGTACCTGTTGGAAACTTACCTAATGGAATAGCCATAACGCCTAATGGGCAATTCGCATATGTTGCAAACAGAGGTTCCAACGACGTATCAGTAATTCATGTATCCCTAAATGAGGTGGTAGCGACTATACGTGTTGGAGAAGACCCTATCGAAGTAGCAATAACTCCTGATGGACAAACTGTATATGTTACTACTATCACGTCTTATAATGTGTATGTGATAGATACACTTTATAATCAGCTCGATGATCTTGTGCGTATTGGGGGTGCTCCTTTAGGGGTGGCCATTACTCCTAATGGGCAGTTTGGATATGTTGTGAATAATTATTCTGGTACTGTATCAGTAATACGTATATCAGATGATAAGGTCATTCAGACAACACATGTTGGAGATCAACCGATAGCAATAGCTATAACTCCAACTTCTAATGCTATATCTAATCCCTCTTGTTAAGACTACAGTAACTAAAATAACTTAAAAGCCATCGTTTATGAAACGAGCTAAGCAATCCATACAGGTAGTACATTGCAAAGTTTATGTAATATGCTACCTATATGTTTCATTAATCCCACCTCATTAAACACAATTTTAGTTATTTAAACTATTTTGATTTTGATACGCTTGTACATATTTACGAATATAATATAGTAGCAACATAAGAATTCATATTTATAATCTAATCATTTAAGTTTATTAAAATAGAAAGGAGAGTTCTTATGTCATTGCAATCTTTTGCATATGTTACTAATGTTAGTGGTGCTAATGGTACAGTATCAGTAATACGATTATCAGACAATATAGTGGTTCAGACTGTGCCTGTCGGAGGTGTTCCCTTTGGAATAGCTATAACTCCAAATGGGCAGTTTGTATATGTCGTCAATTCATTTGGTAGTAATGTCTCTGTAATACAAACCTCAGATAATATGGTTATTCAGAATATCACTGTTGGTGTTGGTCCTTTAGGTATAGCTATAACTCCAAATGGACAATTTGCATATGTTACAAATGGTAACGACGACACTGTATCAGTAATACGATTATCAGATAATATGGTGGTTCAGACTATCGCTGTTGGGGATAGACCATTTGGAATTGCAATAACTCCAAGTGGACAGTTTGCATATGTTACCAATCAGTTGGATGGTACTGTATCGGTAATTCGGCTATCAGATAATATGGTGGTTCAGACTATAACTGTTGGCTCCCTCCCCGTGGCAATTGCGATAACTCCAAATGGACAGTTTGCATATGTTCCGAATTCAGGCTCTGGCACTGTATCAGTAATAAGGTTATCAGATAATATGGTAATTCAGACTATCAATGTTGGCTCAACTCCCTCAGGAATAGCAATAACTCCAAATGGACAGTTTGCATATGTTCCGAATACATCTTCTGACACTGTATCAGTAATACGTATATCAGATAATATGGTGATTCAAACTATCACTGTTGGAGACGCACCTCGAGGAATAGCCATAACTCCGAATGGACAATTTGCATATGTTGCAAATACTGACGATAATAATGTATCAGTAATACGATTATCTGATAATATGGAGATTCAGACTGTAACTGTTGGAAATAGTCCTTTAAGAGTAGCAATAACTACAATTACTAAACCTCTTTCTATACCACCAACGCTTAAAGTAACAGTATTTAATATCGAATTAACAGCTATAGTTTATGATAACGGTTGAAATAATGATAATAAAACTTCCCAGAAGGTAGTTTGATACATTTATTTTGTGATGATAGCTACCTTTTTTAACTCCCCCAATCCTTAAATTATGATTTAGTCATCTCTTGTTCACTCTATCCATTCATGGTATTATCTAGTATGTAAGGTAATGATACGTTAATACAAAGACTCTTAAGAAGGAGTGAACTTAGAAGATGAAAACATTTTTGAAAATTCTTTTTTATATAAGTTATGTATTCTTATTTTTCTATTCAGTCTTCAAACTATATGTTGGTTTTAGGTACATAACAATTATTGCAGGTGTATATGGTCTCATGGATAAAAACTACAATAATGATCATGAAGATAAGAAAATACTTTATATTATAATTGGCTTATGGTATGCTGCAGCGATAATTTTAACTGTTATGTCGTTTATTGATTACCCTAATATTTAACTAGCTTTCTCTTTTATTCTTTTAGCTAATTCTAAGAATATTAAGCAAGGTACCATGCTTTTCTTACCGAAGCATTGCCCCTCATTAAGTTTAAATCTTTGGCAATCCCAACATTCTAAATCCGTTTCTTTTTGTATGTCTTCTTTAGAAACTTTCTCAGGTTCTTTTAAATATTTCTCAATTAACTTCTTGCTATTTGCAACCTTCTTCCTTGGCATTGAATCACTTCCCTAAACAATTATTTTGCAACTTGTTTTTCTTGAAAGTACTTACATTCCCATTCAGCTACATGCAAAAACTTCCCTTTATGAACATTACAATACCCGTACTCTTGTCGTTTACACTTCTTACAAATCGACCTACTCATATATGGCAATACTACATTCCAATTTGGTTCTAACATTTTTAACATTTCTAAATCACACCCAAATCTTTAAAGAAATTAGTTTTTCTCTCTCTTACACCTTTTGTCCTCCAACTATCACCTTTAACAGTCATAGGAACGCACATTTCTTGTATTCTGTTAAATGTTCTAGCTACTCCATCTGATGATAAAAGATGTTGCTTAAGCTGTTCAGTAGTCATATTGGTTGTAATTATAAGTTTCTTATTTGCAGAGTTAATTGCTTCAATTACCTTGTACAAAGTTTTAGTGGACCATTCTGTTTTTACCTCTACTCCTAAATCATCTAACACTATTAAACTTGCTTCTCTAAGAGTATTAATGATTGACATTTCTCCTACTTTGCCACTACTATTAAATGTTTCTTTAATCATACCAAGCAGGTTTTCAACACTGATAGCTATTGCAGTCCTATTATTTTTATACATTTCATTAACAACAGCATATGCAAAATATGATTTACCAACACCAGGATCACCGTTGATTAATAGTCCCTCGATTGTTTGTCCACTTAAAAATTTATTACAAAAAGCTTGCCCTAAAGTGTATAATTTTTCGTTATCTTTCGTAAATTCCCAATTTTCAAACGTAGATAACTCAAACTTACCATCAACATTACTGTATGCTATAAACTTTGACATCTTAGCTTGTAAATCTTGTGCGGCAAGCCTTTCGTCCTTTTCCTCTTAGTGGCATTAGGATCTGGATTAAGGTTAGGTGAGTTGTTAGCCTTAAAATGGGCTGATACTGACTTTGAAGATAGAACACTTTCTATTACCAAAGCAATAAAGCAGGTAACTAAAATAGGAAAAGACGGCACTCGGAAATGGATTAATATAGAGCAAACACCTAAAACAGAAAGTAGTATTAGAACTATTCCATTACCAACTAATATAATTAATGAATTAGTGCTACACAAAGAACGACAAGATCAAGAAAAACTAAATAATGAAGAACTGTATCAAGACAATAATCTTGTTTTTTGTACAGAGCTAGGAAATATAATCGATACCCGCAACTTAACACGTGCTTATACCAGAGCCTTAAAGCGAGCTAATATCGAATATAAGAAGTTCCATTCCCTAAGACATACTTATGCAACTAGATTATTTGAGAATGATGTATCAATAAAAACAGTACAATCGTTAATGGGTCACAAAGACATTACTACAACCATGAATATTTATACTCATGTAATGCCAGAAAAGATGGCAATAGATGTTGAAAAAATTAATGATTTATTTTTTTAACCCTTCTACTGCAACCTTACTGCAACCTTTTACGCTTTTTCGTAGAAATAATAAAACCACCTAAGTCCTGTATCCCTTGATACATAAGGCTTTAGGTGGTTCTTTAACGCACACAGTAGGATTCGAACCCACGACACTCGGATCCGAAGTCACATTCAGCACAATAAAGTTAATATTGACACAAATATCAGTTGACGAAGCAATTACTCAAATATTGATTCCTTGTTTAGTATCATAAATATTAATCGGAGGTACTATTACTACTATTAACATATTCTAATATGGAGCGCTGTAAATTTACATCTTCTATTATGTATGATGGATAATGCAAAAAATCTTTATCTAGTTCACGTATTTTAGGAATATTATCTTCTTTAAGAGCTTTACAGAAATTATCAACAAACTCTTTGGAAGGACTAAATTGGTTTTGGGTTTTATTATTGATACTATCATTATATCTTTTTTCGATATCACAAAGTAGAGGTAGGTCATTTTTTTCAATATATTGTAAAACATTTTCAATATCTGTTTTATATTTTTTAATCACATTTTTTATAGAATCAAATTCAAGATGCATTAAGTGATTATTAATATGTGATATTAGTAATTGTAATTGTCTTATTCCAAATTCATCTTCCTCTATTTCATAAGTACTTTTAAAATCTAAAGCAAAAGCTATATTTTTTAGCATAGTTATTTTTTCATCTGATTTACTTATCATTAGTAATTCTATCCTTGACCTAAATTCTGAATTGTTACATTTCATTAATTCTATCAACATATCCTTAAATAATGTATCTTTAAATCCGTAATCAAACAAAGTGTCAATTAAAAGCCTTTTTTGTCTTGAAATATCATCATTACTATTAGTTAAAGAGTTAAATGTATTTAGAAGTAATTCAACTAGATTTGCCTGATTTATATTATTAAAAATATCTCTATCATTATGATTAATATAGAATCGTACAGTAAAAACAAACCTTTCATAATCTATATCTTTTTTATTCTTAATAACTTTTAGAAGCCATTCTTTTTCAGAACTAACAGGAGATATGGCTTTTGGAGTATATATTAGGTTTCTAAGTCTAAGTATTTCATTTTTTAACATATTATCGGTACTATTAGTGCTTCTAAAAGATAATGGGATTTTTTCATTTATAACCCTAAGCATACTTACTTCATTTATTAGCAGTTTTAGAACCGGATTGGATAATATATGCTTGCATTTATTGATGTAGATATAATTTTCTTCTATAGATATTTTATGATATAACTCTATAAAATCACCATAATTATCTTCAATAATATTCCATTCTTTTCGAAAAATAACTTTAATTGTTGCTGCATATATAAATATTTTAACTAAATCATATTCTGTATTCGTCTCAATAGTATGTTCTTTTATCATATAATTTATTTCATGTAATATTTTGTTTATATTTCTACTATTATTAAAAATACTTATAAAATCATATTCCAATCTAAAAGTATCATCAGCTTTATTAATATACTCTATAGCATCTTTTACATTACTATTTTCAAGATCATATTTAATTTTTATTTTATAGCTACTTTCTAAGGAACTGATAATAGTTTTAAATGTTTTAATAATTTCATTTTTATACTTATGTAAAGAATATTCTTGTAAATGAAATTCTAAAATACTAATAAATGAGCCAGAATCTATATGAATAAGTTCGCTAACATATTTACTCATAAATTCTCTGGAAAATTGACCTACTGTACTTATATAGTCTTCGTCATATACCAATATAGGTATTATGCAACTTAAATTAAGGATTTCCTTAATGAATCTCAATGTATCAGTTATAATATCTTCATTGCATCTATCAAGATCATCGATAATAACTATAATTCCTTTCATTTTGTTTTCTATTTTTAATTGCATAATTGTATTCTCTAATCTATTTTTTAGAACTTTGAAACTATTAGGAGTGATAAAACTACTCATTATCTTATCAAATATGTATTTTTTTTTGTCATCACCTATTAAGTCTTTTGCAGAAGATATGTATTGGCTTAAATCACTTCCGATACCACTGTATATATTATATTTATCAAATATTATCCTTAATTGATTTTCTAATTTTTGAATCATATTTCTTTTATCTTCAAGAAAAAATGCATTTATTTCAATAATTTCATACGTATAATTTTTATTTGCAATTTCACCTTTGAAACTATCGATAAGATAAGATTTACCAAGTCCCCATTTTCCTACAATACCTATACAAAATTCGTTATTATTATGATTTAGATTGTTTAGAATATTAAATATTTGATCTAATTGAGACTTCCTCCAAGGATATAACTTATCTTTATCTTCATTATCTTCTTCTTCATCTTTTGTTCTATGTTCACTTTCCTCATGTAAAAAAATTTCGTTTAATAAAACTGAAAAAAGCAAAAAAATATATATACTAATAAAAATGAATGTAAGACTTTGAGAATCAGTAAAAGTCTTAATGCCACCATTAATTGTTTCAATTTGGAGGATATTCAATATTGAGATATACAAAATTATTTTCAATGCTTTATTTATTTCTTCTTTTATAGAAGTTTTATATTTTTGTGCTAAATACAATATTGTGCCAATGGCTATTGGTAATAAATGATTAATAAATATTATTATATTTTCTGGTATTTTGAATGCTGGACTTAAACTAAGCCAATATAATAATCCTATAACCATTATAATCTCTACTCTGGTTTTATGAGGTTTTTCATCATATAAATTAGTTGAAATAATTAGCAAAATAATACAAGCCAATATTATTATTAACAAGTTATTGCCTATGCTATTAGTTAAAATTGCTTGTCTAAAATGATTCATAAACTGACCTCCGGAGATTTTCAATGTAAACTAGAAATAAATTATAATTATATCATAAAAATACTTAATATGGTAGAAAACGTATTAAAATAGCGAAGCCTAAGCTTCACTTCATTAATGTAAAATACAGAACTCAAGCAAATGAAGATGACTTCATGCATGTCAAGGAGTTCATGATAAGAATGTAGAATAATGATACCGTTAATAGATAACGTATCTATCAATATTAAGAAAGTAAGGTAGATTAAAATTTAATTTATTATTAATTGTTTATCATCATATTCATTATATTACTCAAAATCACTATCTTCAACATGAATTAATTCTGTTCTGAATCGATCAATATACTGCTCTTCAAGTATATTTAATACCTTATTTTCATCAAATCTTTTAAACCGAAGTCTAGTATCTAATTCCATTAACCATATAATCTCATAATAAGTCCCCAAACATCTGAAAATCAAACTTAGAAAAACAAAAAAAGAAGCAATGGAAATTCCTAGAATAAATACCTCCATTTCCACCCAATACATTTCCTCATATAACATATGTATAATACACAGTATAAAAAACATTATATGTATTATAACAAAACCAAAAATCGCAGATGTTTTATTTCGATTATCACTTGGTAAGTCATCATCATTATTGCTTGTTAAGTCATTATTATTAATACATTTAATATATTGTATATAAATAAAATTTAATTTACCAATAAAACCTATAACTGCAATAATAAAATATATTATGTACCCTACCTTATAAGGAAAACCATTCATCCTAACAATGACAAATAAATTAGTTAATGCCACAGTAATCACTAAAAATATTTCTACTACATATCCCCATAATCCCTTTTTCTTATCTAACCTTGAAATCTGTTTAATGGATAAATTTTCAATTGTTTTTTTTCGATAGAACTGATTAATTATAAGAAAGAGCGTAACCCATCCATTACTGGTCAACGCTATCCAATATATTATACTATTACTGTTATTTGTATAATAACCTACTGTGGTATTAAGTACTGTCTTAATTATTAATATCAAAATAGATAGGAGGGGAATAATCTGTATTATACTTAGTTTGATCTTTCTCTCGCAGCTTTGAATTTCCTCATGAATTACCTGCTTAACATCTATAGAATCATTTTTAAGTGTGTTCATATCTATCCTCCAGAAACTTTTTTATTTGCTCAAAATTGAACTTATCCGTATAAATTATCATATAGGTAAAGCAGAACTGAAATATTTTGTTAAAGGCTTTCATCTATTTACTTGTGCTTTTCATTTCTGGTTTACCTAAGGATTTTAATTTTGAATTTAATTTCTCTATTCGTTCCATATGGAGTTTTGGAAGTACAAAATAAAAGTCGAACAAGGTTTGTAACACTTCAAGTAACCATTCTGCTTCACCTGATTCTACATCAACTATCTCACCAGTATTAGTATCTTTTAAAGGATGAGCAGCAAAATTACCAATATTTCTCACCGCGTCTACAGCTTCAGCTATGTAGCTTGGAATATTGTTCAAGCAAATAAACTCTTCTATTTCAGAAGCTAAACTCCTTTTTTTAATTTTTAAATGATTATGTAAGAAGTTTTGTAAGCATCGTCTACTAAGTGCAGCGCTGGCTTTTGGACTCAATAATAATACTTTGGCAGCTTCATCAAAATCTTTTTTATATTCTGGAGGTACTTCGTCAGGTAATGTAACATTCGATACATTATCTGGATAAATTATTTGTTCGGTATCATAGGGTTCTTGCATATAATAATCACAAAATTCATCATCAAGCATTAGTCTGCCTTCAACATAGAATACTATTAATTTATTACATGCAGGGCAAACTCCTGATGCTGTACCACAGCCAACGCCTGAATTGTACCCAACTTGACTTTTGATCTCATGACAACAATTTTCTGTTTTAACCAAATGTATATCTTTCTTGCAATGTGGACAATTCACTTATATTTCTCCTTTCTTTAATTTATATTTTTATCATTATTTATATTCTGCAACCAACTAGCTAATAGAAATTCTGTAATTGTTTTTGATGAATTAACTGCTAATATTGCATGCCTGCTCTCAACTTTGTAATTATTTAGCTTACCTCTACCATGAGCATCACTTAAATCATTTCTAATACATGAAATACCATTAACAATACTAATAAAACCAGAACATATTTGTTTTAAGCTATCTTCTTGATAATTTTGAGGTAGCATGTTTAGTATTTTTGCTACTGACTTATGTAGTTTCATTAAATTACCATCATCTTTATATTCCACATTACTCTCATCAAGAATATGTAAGCAAACAGTTTCAATCAGTGTACGAGCATTAGTAATAGCTCCATCATAATCCCCATTCTGTATTTTTTTATTACATTTCATTATTTGCTGATTAATATAGTTATTGTTAATTTTTTTTAATTCCAGTTCTTGTACTAGCTGATTTTTTTGTCTGAGACCTAAATCTTCAGCTATTTTTATAACGGTTTTCTGATCTTGAACGTTTTGAAGAATACTTTTCACGTATGTTCTTTTACTTTGCACAGTATCCTGGGGTAAAAAAGTAATATTATATGTAATCAAAAAGGTATTTATATCGGTAGTTATCATTGTTTTTTGTAGTTCACATGCTATTGATTCAATAAGTTGAACCCATTCAAATGGATTAAGAAACTCATAGGTAATGGTATTTTCGGAGGAATCAAGATAACTTTCTAATTCTTCCACAATATTGCTTAAATCACTATAAGCATCATAGGCGTCATAAATATCTTCTATTGCATCATCAATGGATAGTAAGCCATTCCTTAACTCAACATTATTTATATACTTTCCATAGTATTTAAATTTTTTTATTAAATCCTTGAGACTATATACAACCCCTGTTTGCTCATCAGGATCATCGCTAGGGCCACACAATCTAAAGCGATTAAAAACTTCAATTAGTTCTAATAATTTTTCTTTTTTTTCTATCATTTGCTTATAGCCTCCAATACCTATTACATAATTATAATAGCTTCAAAAAGCAGAGTTTTTATTATATTTATCCTGCTTTATCTTTTGTTTTTGAAGTTGTCGAAGCTGATAATTTGTCCAAAGTTTCCTGCTGCTCTTGCAGTGAATTTAATCTTTCTAATTCACCTTCAGCTTTAATTTTATTTTTGTTATTCAATATTCTATATAATTCAATTAAGTATTTTTCATCATCATTTAATTCTGATTTATTTTCTTTACCTGTTAATAAATAATCAACTGTAACATTACATAATTCAGCTAATTTATGCACTGCTACCACAGTTTCGGGCACATTTTTATTAATGTAATTTGAAATTGTATTTTTAGATAATCCTAGTTCTTGAGTAGCTTTAGCATTAGTGTATCCAGCTTTTTTTATTGCACCCTTAAGTCTTTCACCGAATTTATTGTACATAATTTCAACTCCAATATCCAAAAAAATAGGGAATCACTATTGACATAACCCTATAATTAGGGTATTATATTAAATATATCACAAATATTAGGGTTATTTTACTTTTATTACCCTTCAACTTTACATTATACCATATAATGCCACTTGTAAAAAGACCTATCTATTACTAATCCTTACTAATCTTTATTTCACATTTTTATCAATTTAATAACGGGTATTCATGTGATTACTGTTGAAGAAAAAATAGAGGTACTGCATTTTAATTACAGAGTAGATGACTGTGTAAACAATATGTTTTTGACAGTACACAAGCAACTATTGACATACCCAAATTCAGTAGAGAACCAATCATTATAAGAATATTCAATTAAATTTAGGGAAGATGGTGAAGAGATGAAAGCGAAAATTACAGGTAAAGTAATGGAGAAGAAGCCAATGACAGGAGAAATGAAGAATCCAATTTTAGTTTTGTTTCAAACAGGTGAGGACTTATTAAGAGTCAAGGCTCAGAATGCAACGTTTAACGGTGTCAAAGAAGGACAAGAGATTGAGTTGAATGTCCTAGCTAGTTCTTACTATTTCAATGGTAAGCATGGTCTTTCAGTCCGTGAAGCATTTTAAACAGGTATCACGGCGAAAGCCTTTTACATACATAATCACACAACTAAGGAGGTTTGATTGATGGGTAATATAATCAATGCAGCCATGGCAAATACACCTTCATTCTTAGATGCCGCCGCAACAAGTGCAGCAGCACAATCCGAGATGGAAACATGGTGGCCTTACATACTGACACTAGTTTTCGTTAGTATCGTTGCAGGTCTAGTGAAGAAATTTGCGTTTTAGTAAAAGGGAATAAGTTAAATCTTATTCCCTTATTTTAAAGGAGTGAAAGCATGGATAACAGGTTTTATCTATATTCTAGTATCGTCATTTCAATACTTGTCATCTTAGCAATTTTCTATTTTAACCATACAGAAGTACAAGCGTCAGAAATCCCATTAACTGAATCAGAAGTTGTTGAGACTATCCAACAAGTAGAGATTACTAATATAGATATTGATATAGAGGATGACATTGTTAAAGCGTACTTGGAACTTCAAAAGATTCAAGAAGCAAAGGAAAAGGCTCGTAAGGATAATAACCTTGTTCTTGCATCAGTAGCAACGGTTATAGCCTTTTTCTTAATAGTTGCTCTTAAAATAGGTGGTGTCCTATCATGATGGGTTTTATAGTGATGATGCTAATAGCTATAGTCTTATTATGCATATACGACATGTTATAAAGGAGTGAGAAATTGAGTAAAGTAGCAAAGTTAATTTTCATATTGGTAGCCGTCTTCGTAGTTGTCTACTTTATGGATTTAGGTGATGCCTTGGGAGATGATTTGACCAATGAACCTGATACAGATTATGAAGTTGTCACATCTATCAATTACATAAACGAGTCTAAGCTTGAAGCTGATTTAATTGACTTAGAAAATTATGCAAAAGTCCTTTCAGACAGCGTTTTTCAATTCGGTACGACTCAATCAAAAATAAAGTACTTTTGGAATGGTAAAGCAACAGACATAGACCCTAACACTGGATTAGATAGACGTTTCGGGCAACTTAGGGAGGAAGATTATGAAGGTACTATTTCATACAAGCCATATGGACTAGATTGCTCGGGATTCATCACTTATCTATTTTGGTTAAGTGGTGTAAAGGACTTTCCCGACGGTTCATATAACCAATATAATTCCTGTTCGGTAAAGGGTGCTATAACAGGAGATTTACAAGACAATGTACAGAATGGCACGTTAATTTTTAGGACAAGCGACGGCACAACAGACCCATCAAAGATAGATCATGTCGCCATAGTTCTGATAGATAGAACTATCAATCAATATTACATATATGAAAGTGCTGGGGGTATCGGAGTAAGAAAGACCTTACTGACAGATACAACTACCAATTGGGTATTAAAAGGCACAACGTCAAGAATTAGTTAGGAGGTAAGCTTTATGGATAAAGGGGATAGAAGATTATCATTTCTTTTATGTGTAGTAATGTCAATCTTTATAGTTTCGATTATAGCATTAGGCAATATAACAGTATTCGCTGAGGTGGCTGTACCTGGTGGGGGCGGTTCCTCTATACCAATTAATCTAACCACTGAAGCCAATAGTTCTAATTTACATAAAGTCATCTACAAGAGAGATAAAAATACCAATCCCGAGAGATGGGTAGTTGTTACCTCTTTGAATGAAGCCTGTGACCTTAAATGGGATTCATCACAACAAGAATTACATTGTAGCTTTGGGAGTTTTCAATTACAAATAGATACTTATTCAGAAGATGGGAGTCTTGAAGAATCGAGAACTTCAACCGGTTATTGGGATATACAAGGAACAATACAAGGTGATAGTTCAATCAAATATACAAATAGAGATATGTTAGATGTGAACGGGGATTTATTTTTAAGTAAAAGCTCTACGCAACCAGTATCTAATATTATTAATATTAAACTGGATGAAAAGCCACAAGAGCAAATAGACGGGTTTCCGCAGATGTTTTATGCGGATTCCCTTACCTATGATACCCTTACAAGAAATTTAACCATTAACATGAAACAGTGTGCTAATGCTGACATGGTTTTTGGAGAGACAGAATTAATCAAGTATTCCACCTCAGACTTTATCGTTATTTCTAATAACTTGGATATAACAACTAAGCGTTATGTGGGAAGTACAGAGCCTTACTTTCAGATTGTCGGAACATTGAAAGAGGGAAACACAACATTTGGAGTTGATATATATGGCTTTGGTCGAAAAGTCTTTCATAGGTCATTTACTGAACTCTATAACTACGTCAATACAGATGGTGAAATATCTCCTGATCATAGCGGACGACCTGCCGACTCATTTGTAACTACTCTTTCACATGTTAATCATTTAATGGTGAATGACCACCCAGCCATTAGTTACCATGCCACACCTTCAACTATTGAGGATTTAAGCACTAATACAAGCTTGATTCATGATAATATACCTACCATTGATAGAATAGGGTCTAATGCTATCGCTATTAGGGTAAATGGTAAGACACCATGTATATTACTGGACGATATGCCCGACGATATTTCTTATATTGTACATAATAATAGCGGTTCAACCAATAGTAATCCTAAATTCTACTACTATGATAAAGATGGCAACCTTGTAAGTGCTACACCACCCAATACTTACCGTGCTATAGGTTATAACTATTATGTTTTTTCTATGGATATATCATCAATCAAACAGAGTAATACAGGTAGGTATACCCCCTTAATGCTGTATTCTCATTATGATAACTACACGACTGTTCCTTATATCTTTGATGATTATTCAAGTACTAACCAATATGATAACTATATTGACGAGGTTAAACAGTTTGCAAATAGTACCCCTATCAAGGAAATAGATGATAACTTTCGATATCTATGGAATTTACAAGAACAGTCCAAAACTAATGATTTTAGCGGTACATTAGAAATTAATACAGAACTAATCAATGACTTTAGAAACGTTATCGTATTGGAATCAACAGGGGAAGCCAAGGCGGTAAATGCTAGTTATAAAGGTATAAAGCAATATGTAATGAACACTGAAATAGTTGAGATGTATGTCTATGATGTTGCTTTCTATATTGAGAATGAAGGAAGCTATTCCTTAAACTTTAGAGCCTTAGAGAATGGCTCTATAATATCCGAATATCCAATAACAGTTTTATACTCTCCTAATCTGCAAATTGATACATCATTAGCCGACCCTCCTGCCAATGAATTGGTCATAACAACAGATAGCAATTACTTTATATTGACGGCTAAAACAACACAAAAAAGCTTATTCAAGAAAGCTAAAGAAATTAGGATTAAGGACATGAATGGCAATATCTTGCGTGAGTTTCCCACCTTTTTCAAGCACGAGTCAACAACCGTCAACATGGACTATAACAAGCCTTACTATACGGACATATTCAAGTTCAAAAAAGTGTCCATACATGCTACATATGCCAAGTTTGAAATCGAGTATGAAGACGACGACAATAACACGGTTATATTAGAATCAACCAATTTAATTGATGCTTCTGGCAATGCATGGGGTGACCCTACAACTGGCGGTGAAATTATAGAAACTGCTGAGAATATAGTTGATGAAGTCAGTAAAATAGAAGTTCTAAAAGTAGCACAAGACAAGATGGAAGAAACCACAATCGGACAGAAGGCAAAGGACTTTTTCGGTGATAATTGGTTACTTATAGTATTCGTTATTTTAGTTGTTATATTGATAATTTTAAAGTAGATGGAGGTTCATAATGAGCAAAAGATTACTAGTCATAGATGATAACACGATTGTTTATAAAAGAATTAAATCAATAAGAAATGGAATGATAGAAACTTGGACTAAAGAAACCTATCCTATAGAATCCGCAGAGAAAAAACACGGACGTCATGAGTACTATGTCATAGGTTCTATCGACGTGGAAAGTGAAGCATTTTTACAGCATAGCCAAAACCTCTTTAAATCCATGTTTTTCAAAGCACTAGTGAGAGATAAGCTGACTATGGTTGAGTTTATCGTTATTGTTATCGCAGGGGGTTCCGCTGTCATTAATGTATATATGGTCATCCAGTTCCAACAGTTTCTTAATGCTTTATCCATGTAGGAGGTGTATTGATCGTGAGTAAAGATTTAGACAGGTCAAAAATGAATGCAGTCCAAGAACTCCTTGGAGGACAGAGAGAAGACGATACAAGAGACTTAGAAATAATACAGCAACATGGTATTAAGATTACTAAAAAACAGATTGTAGCTATTCAATCCCTTAAAATGCTTAATCAGTACTTCCAAGTAGAGGAAGTTAACGGATTTATAGATAAATGGCTAGAACTCTCAAAATATAGTCCTGATAGTGCCAAAGACATCTTAAAAGGTATCGAGTATAAGAACAACAAGAAACTCATTGAGAAAACCAATATCGGAATGAAGGTGAGTAACTAATGGCAATACATATTATTTGTGGTCGTCTAGGCTCTTACAAGTCATGTATAGCCGTTGCCTTTGCTTATGCTATACAGAGTTACCTAGGTTATGACATCAAGGCTAATTTTAACATACACGGCATGACGGAAAGATTAACATGCTATGAGGATGTACTCAATTCATTAGGTGCAGTTCTTATTCTTGATGAAACCGAGATATTCGCTAATAGCCGTGATAGTGCAAAACCCGATAATAAAGCATTAAAACACTTTCAACTTATAAGCCGCAAACAGTTCCTTGAACCTATATTTATAGCACCTCGACTAGGTTCTATCGACGTTAATATACGTGATATGGCTGACTTTACCCATGTTATGCAAATAGATGGTCAAAACGTTATACAGTCCATTTATGAGCGTCCTATGATAGGTGAGGATTACGTTCTTTTAGGACAAAACGTCTTTAACAAAGAAAGATTCGTTCCATTCTTCAAATGGTACGATACAACTGAAAAACCCTCTAATTTTCTTAAAGGAGCATCTAAGTACAATGATATTACAGATGACCTTTAAGAATTCACCGTTAAGAAGGGCATGAGCAAAGCGCAGCATGTACATGCCCTTTAGGTGAATTAATGGCAATGTAATGAAGTCATAAGCACAAGATAATTTAATAGTTACATACTTTAGTGTTCATGAGTTATATAACTCGGTTAGCCTAGTTGGATGACTGTTGTTTTGGTTGGGTAGCATAATGAGGAATCCCCTTGACCAATCAAAATAATAGCCTAGACAACGGTTGATGAATAACATTAGCACCGCAGGTTAAGCGTAGGTTTAAAACATCAAATTAGATGCGTGTCGTCTGTCAAAATTGAATCACTTCGACCTATGTATATAGTTTACTTGTTCTAGGTCGCAAATAAGCAGAAAAATTATGTGAGGTGATTTTTAAAATGTATACCCATGATTTTGTGAAAGACTATTGCTCATATCAGGACGAATCAGAGTTGATGATAGGAAATCAAGAGTTAAAAGCATGGTCACGTTGGGATAAAAGCGAAAATTGTTTTCAACACATATTAAATAGACCTGATTATGAAGAACCTGACATGACCGCATATAATCGAAAGATAGTAATAAGTGGTGATTTGATTCAGGTGTATGATTATAAACGACCTATAAGAAAAGACTATATTAAATTTGATTTAAAGAGTATAGGCTTGGTTGATATGGATGGCAAAGAAGTGCCAAGGAAAAGAAAATCAAAGTATCAAGAGCATAAGGAAATAGCAATGGCTCTTTTAGAATCAGACGAAAGGGACAAAGGACAATTAAGTCTAGAAGATTTAGAAAGACGAAATAAGTTAACGCAACATTTTGAACAATCAGACTATAACAGATGGCTAAACACTAGAAAGAAATCCATCAAGAGAGCAAAAGTAAACCTAATGAGAACTATAAATGCTAATGCGTATTCTGAAACTGGTAGTATAGTAGCCGTGACTCTTACCTTTGATGATAATAAAGTAAATGGCAAGTTTGATATTACAGACGTTCAACAATGTAACGATCAATTTAGAAAATTCATTATGAGGTTTAACTATCAGGTTCGAAAAGAGGATGAAAACTATAAACTAAGATATGTGGCAGTCATGGAGTTTCAAGACGAAAATAACAGAGGTGCAATCCATTACCATTGTATATTTTTCAATATGCCATTCATCAAGTGGGACGTATTCAAAGATAAGATATGGAAACTAGGTGGTGTATGGCTCGATTGCATAGGGAAAAAGGATGGTTTATATATAAATAAGGATAGGGAAGACATGACGGCTCAAAACACCTCTGACAGGCTCAAAAACGTAGGTGCATACATAACAAAGACCATGCAATACATGCTAAAAGAGGAAAACATAGTTCGATTAGCAGGTGAAAAAAGTTATCTCTGTTCAAAGGGATTGGACAAGCCTATCATAATGACAAATAACTGTAACAAGTATGGTTGGATGGATGATGAAATTGAATTCATGGTAGGAAAAAGCCTAGAAAAAACTAATAATTATTTAATAAATGAAAGTGAATATGAGATACCTCAAACACTAAATGGTTGTAAAGCAAGAGATTACATATATCAAGGGAATAAAAAAAATGCCATTAAAAGAATAACCTTTAACGACATAAAGTAAAAATCAAAACTGTTAAGTCAATTATAGCATGAAAAACTTGGAAATACAAGCTTTAAGGAGGATTTAGAATGAATTGTGATTATGTATTAACTAAGTATGAAAGCCAACTTAAAGACATGAATACTCAACTAGATAATGGAACATTTGATAAATTGAAATCTACTGAACAGAAAAGGTTTAGAAGACAATATAATAAGTTAAAACTAATGATAGAGTATGTAAAAGGGGTGTAAGTATATGATAACAGTTTCAAATGCAATTGAACTATTTTTGATGGAACAAGAGATTAGGCAAAATAGTATTCGTACCTATGAGTACTATCAGCAGAAATTAAAGGATTTTGAAAAATATATAGGTTCAGATACCGATATAAACACAGTAAAAAAGCCTAACGTTGACCAATATCAATTACACATAACTAAAAGACCTAAGTGGCAAAATACAGTCTTTCATCCCGAGTATAAAAAACCAATTAAAAAGATTACTGTTCAATCCTATATCCGTGCGATACGTGCTTTCTTTAATTGGATATATGCAGAGGGTTATATTGATACAGATGTAGGGAAGAGAATTAAGCTTCCTAGAGTACCAAAGAAGCATGTTGATATTTTAGACCCCTCTGAATTTGATATTCTATTAAATTCATTTAATGCTCGTACAGAGACAGGAATGAGAAATAAGTGCCTTGTATTATTAATGCTCGATAGTGGATTAAGAAAGACTGAATCTATTAATTTACTTATTGAAGATGTTTCATTAGTAAGAGGTACGATATATGTAAGGGGTGGCAAGGGTGATAAAGACCGAATTGTTCCAATGGGTTTATATACTAAGAAAGCATTGCATAAGTATATGTCCTTCTATAGGTCTATGTCGGAGTATCCAACTAGTAGATTATTTCTTAATAGAGATCGTTCACCTTTCACAGATTCAGCATTTAAGAGTATGATGGCTAGAATGAAGAAAAAGTCAGGTATAAAACGGCTTCATGCTCATATGCTTAGACATACTTTCGCCACTTATTACTTAATGAATGATGGTGATATTATATCTCTTCAAATGATTTTAGGTCATACAACCAGTGAAATGACTAGGAAGTATTTACATTTAGCTAGTGCCTATACTATTAACCGTCATAAGGAAAGAAGTCCAGTGGATAATGTTATAATTAAAAAGAAGAATTATGTCTAATCGACGATAAACGACACTCGGACTCCCACAAGAAAAACGATATAATTAAATTAATAACAAACATACAAAAAAGCCTTGAAAATCAAGGCTTTTAGCTATCTTAACGCACACAGTAGGATTCGAACCCACGACACTCGGATCCGAAGTCCGATGCTCTATCCAGCTGAGCTATGTGTGCATGTTTTTACATATAAAATCTCCTTCCAATAATGAAAAGAGATATTTTAATGGCGGAGAAGGAGGGATTTGAACCCTCGCGCCGCGCAAACGACCTATACCCTTAGCAGGGGCACCTCTTCAGCCACTTGAGTACTTCTCCACATAATATATGGGCATTCATGCCCAGAAATTTTTAGCCAATATATTCTATTAGCTTGCTAAATTAAGATAAAATAATGTTATCATAAAATAATCATGTTGTCAATAATAGGGTATTAAAAACATATTTTATAATAAAAGGATACATACTAAAATTAAAACATTTGACTTCTTTTGTAAATTGTAATAATATAATAATTGAATACGATAAGAGGTGATAACATGGACTTCAATGTTAATGAGTATTCCCGTGTGTCAGAGATTTTAAAAGCTCTAGGTCATCCAGCTAGATTATGCATAGTTCGTGGTTTGATTCAGAACAAAGGATGCAATGTTTCTTTTATGCAAAATTGTTTAAGCTTACCACAATCCACTATATCTCAGCATATCTCTAAATTGAAGGCTGCAGGCATTATAGAAGGTTCACGAAATGGGCTAGAAATAAACTATACTGTAGTAGATGATGATACGATTAATATCATAAATACTCTCTTTCCTCTGGAATAAAAATTTTAACATAAAAAACAGTGCTCTCCATATAGAGGCACTGTTTCATTTTATACTGTTTTACCTATTTTGCTATTTCAAATTGCTCTTTTCCCCCCATATAAGGTCTTAACACTTGATAATAGTTCCATCCTTTTGTTGAAAATTCTCTAGGATTGCAGCTATCGTTCTTCCTACATCTAAACCTGATCCCTTTAATGTATGAGTAAATTTGGATCCTTAACGTTATATTATATCTATAATTATTGATACTTATGGTGTGCTCAATTAAGGTGATTGCATAATATCATTATAAAAAAATTTGTCAATAAGGTGAATAAATAAATTTTAAAATGGTAACCATTATAATGTACCAAAGTTACAGCGTTGTACTTTAAGTGAAATAAAATTTGGATCGAAGAGCAAATTTTATTTCACCCCTCTTAGGTACATCATCTAATACCCCCCTCAAACCTGAACTTCCTTCCCCCCGAAGTTCAGGATTTTTTTATTTCAATATTAATTTCATACACTCCAGTGCTATGTTTTTATATAGTTAAACCTCATCTATCTAACTATGGGATTTGTAATGTTTATTTCATGATGATGGTCGTTTTCGTACGCACCTCCGAGTTCTCTACTAACTTTCTTCAAAGGAGTTTTTATTCACTCCTCTTCTTCATAGAATACCTCTGGCTCTTCTTCAGTCCAACCCTCTTCTTCTAAGTATTCCTCCAGTTCTTCTTCGGTCCAATCCTCTTCCTCTATGAATTCCTCTAGTTCTTCTTCGGTCCAATCCTCTTCCTCAATAAACTCCTCCAGTTCTTCTTCGGTCCAATCCTCTTCCTCTAAGAATTCCTCCGGTTCAACTTCTGTCCAATCTTGTTCCTCTAAGAATTCCTCCAGTTCTTCTTCTGTCCACTCCTCTACCTCTATCAATTCCTCCAGTTCTTCTTCTGTCCAACCTTCTTCCTCTAAGAATTTCTCCAGTTCCTCTTCTGTCCAACCTTCTTCCTCTAAGAATTTCTCCAGTTCCTCTTCTGTCCAACCTTCTTCCTCTAGGAATTCCTCTAGTTCTTCTTCGGTCCAACCTTCTTCCTCTAGGAATTCCTC